>JAKFVZ010000109.1 GCA_021732965.1 Reyranella sp. | reverse complement strand
GTAGAGGGCGTAGGGCATGATGCTGAAGCTCGCGCCCTCTGGGCCGGTCGCCAGAGCCGGCACCAGCGCCTCGCCGTTCAGATGCAGGTTCATCGTGAGCCCGCGCAGCGCCCGCTCGACTGATAGCGCGCCACCCAGCAGCCGGGCGAGCGGCGCGCCCAGGGCCGACGGCCCGACCGGCGCCGCCAGCAGCAGGCAGAGATGCGGGCAGTTCGCCGCCTCGGCACTGCGCGCGGCGAGGTGCAGCAACCGATCGACCGGCCAGCGGCTCTCGGGATCGTCGAAACTGTCGGGCGGCAGGCCGGCCTCGACGAGCAGCGGCGCCAATTCAACGCCGAAGCGCGCCAGCAGGGCCGGCAGTCCGAGCATCGGTGCGGCCCGCATGGTCCGGCCCGCGGTCTCCGTCCGTCGCGGCTCGGCGCCGCCTAGGCTGTTCTCGAGAGAAGTCACGCGCAAGATCGTTGCACTTTTGGCGCAAAATGTCATGGCGTCCTGCACATCCGTTTGGCACATCGCGGCCTTGGCTCGTGTCCACTGGATAAGGCTCGGAGACGCTTGGTGAAACGGACGTTGGCGGCCGCCGTGTTTGCCTTCTGGGGAGGCCTCGCCTGCACCGGCACCGCGATGGCCAGCGGCATGGCGGCCGCCAACACCGCGGGTTCCGATCCCGAAGCCTGGCGCTTCCAGGCCGCCACCTATGGCTGGCTGATCAGCGTGAGCGGCAGCACCACCTCGCACGGGCAGACGGTCGACACCAACGCCAGCTTCATCGATCTGATGCAGAAGAGCGATTCGCTGATCGGCTTCATGGCCTATCTCGAGGCCGACAAGGGACCGGTCGGCGTCTATGCCGATTTCGTCTTCACCAAGATGGGCTTCACGACCAGCCAGGCAGCCTATCGCAATCCGATCGCCGGCCTGAAGCTCAGCGCCACGGCCAACGCCGCGCTCACGATGCAGATGTTCATCATGGAGGTGGGCGGCGTCTACGAGCTGGCGCGCTGGAACGGCAGCTCGGGCAACGCGACCACACTCGAGGCGGTGGGCGGCTTCCGCTACTGGAACGTCAACCTGGTCGGCACCTTCGACGCGCTGATCACCGCCGACACGACGCGCTTCAACCTCTCCCGCAGCGGCGGCTTTGCGCTGGCCGACAGCGGCACCACGCAATGGGTCGATCCGCTGGTCGGCCTGCGGCTGCGCCACCAGCTCGCGCCCAACCAGACGATCACGGTGCGCGGCGACATCGGCGGCTTCAACCTCGCCAACTCGCTGAGCTGGCAGGCGATCGCCGTCTACTCCTACGACTGGCAGTTCACCGGCTACCGGATCGCCGCGCTGCTCGGCTTCCGCGCGCTCGGCGTCAGCTACAACACCGGCAGCGGCGCCACCGCGTTCGGCCTCAACGAAGTCTTCTACGGCCCCGTCGTGGGCGCGAGCGTTCGTTTCTAAAGGAGAGAGGTTCAGCCATGACCATCACCCGTCGCACCGCCACCCTGGGTGGACTCGGCCTCGCCCTGGCCGGTTCACGCATCGCTTCGGCGCAGAGCCTGGAGACCCGACCGGCGGAAGCCGCGGCGCTCGCGCTCGACGCCTACATCTACGGCTATTCGCTCGTCACGACCGAGATCACGCGCGTGCAGATGAGCAACGTGGCGAAGACCGAAGCCCTGCGCGGGCCGATGAACTCCTTCATCAACGTGCTGCGCTACCCGCCCGCCGACTATCGCGGCGTGTCGGCGCCCAACGCCGACACGCTCTATTCGCTGGCCTGGCTCGACCTTTCCGAGCCGCAGGTGTTCAGCCATCCCGACATGGGCAAGCGCTTCTACCTGTTCGAGGTCACCGACCTCTGGATGATCGACTTCGGCAACGCGCCGGGCACCCGCACCGCCGGCGGTGCTGCGGCCGACTACCTGTTCACCGGCCCCGGCTGGAAGGGCACCGTGCCGGCCGGGATGAAGCATATCCCCATCGCGACGCGCTACATGGTGATCCTCGGCCGCACCTATGCCGACGGGACCGAGGAAGACTACAAGGCGGTCAACGCGCTGCAGGCGCAGTACAGGATCACGCCGCTGTCGAGCTGGGGCAAGCCTTTCACCTACGCGGCGCCGCCGGTGAATCCCAATCCGGGCTTCAGCATGACCGCGAGCCCGCAGCAGGCGATCCTCGACCTCGGCACGGCCGGCTACTTCGATCTCATGGCGAAGCTGATGGGCGGCGCCGCGCCGGCCGCGGCGGAAGATGCGCCCATGGTGGCGAGCATGGCCCGTCTCGGGATCGTGCCGGGCCAGCCGTTCGACATGGGCAAGCTCGATCCGGCCGTGCAGGCGGCACTGAAGGACCTGCCGCAGGTCGCGCTGAAGAAGATCGAGGCCAACAAGGCCAGTCTCGGTGTCATCGCCAATCGCTGGGTGGTGACGAAGGGCCTCGGCATCTATGGCACCGACTACCTGAAGCGCGCCGTCGTCGCGGCATTCGGCTGGCCGGCCAACCGCCAGGAAGATGCGGTCTATCCCTACACCACCGTCGATGTCGACGGGCAGCCGCTCACCGGCGCCAACAAGTACACGCTGACCTTCGCCAAGGATCAGCTGCCCCCGGCCGACGGCTTCTGGTCGATCACCATGTACGAGATCGGCAAGGACGGCTGGTGGTTCGTGCCCAACCCGCTCAACCGCTTCACGTCGAGCCTGCGCGACAAGCCCGCGTTCAATGCCGACGGATCGCTGACCTTCCATTTCCAAAACGAATCGCCCGGCAAGGACCGCGAGGCCAACTGGCTGCCCGCGCCCAAGGGCGCGTTCCTGCCGATGCTGCGGATGTACTGGCCGCGGCAGTCGGCGCCATCGATCCTCGACGGTTCGTGGACGCCGCCCTCGGTGGTGAAGGTCCGGTAGGGCGCTGCCTGCAGCAAGGGGGCGTAGCGGCCCCCGCCGCGCCTGCTCCTACGAAGCGCCGGCGCGGCCCCGACGGGCGGCCGGCGAGATGCTGTGGACGGGTATCGCGTTGAAGCCCGGCGGCACGTTGGACCAGGCGGTGGCGTTCAGCATCGTGTCGCGGCCCACCGCATAAAGGCTGCGCATGTAGGTCTGGTCGAACGGCGCGTTCAGCCGCTCGGTGAAGCTCTGCGGAATGCAGGCCACGTTGTAGTCGATGCCGTCGCGCTGGGCGATCACGTAGAGCTGGTAGAGGTCGCTCAAGCCCTGCGCCTGGATCAGCGTGGCAATGGCGCGATCGGCGATCTTCATGGTGTTGCGCGGCACGGTCTCCGGGTCCGCGCCCGGCCGCGCGTTGCGGATGACGAACAGCCGCCGCGGCCGCCCGGTCAACGCCTCGACAACCCCGGGACCGGCAGCCATCCGATCGTGCAGGATGTTGTCGCCGCCCAGCGACGGCGGATAGAGGACCACCTGCGCCACCGTGCCGCCGTCGACATGCATTTCCTGGTAGCGCGCGCCGCCCATCTCGATGTCGAACATCACCGGCGGGAGGATGCCGGGGATCGACGCCGAAGCGAGCAGGATCTCGGTGAACAGCTCCACCGCGCGCGCATGTCCGCTGGCGGCGATCGAGCCCATGTTCCACAGCACGCCCACCGGCACGTCGAGATTGGTCGTCGCCACGAACAGCAGCCGGCCCTTCTCCATGTATTCGCGCGCGACGGCGGCGAGCAGCGCGGGAGTGACGAAGCGCCGGATGGTCGCCCGCAGCGGCGCCGAATCGTAGAGCGAATCGCCCAGCAGCCCGCGCAGCAGCCCGCGGCTCGACATGACGTCGGACAGGCCGATGTCCGTATAGACGCGCTCGAGGTCGCGATCGTAATCGGATCCGAGGAAGGCGAAGGGCGCGCTCAGCGCGCCGGTACTGACGCCGGTCACGCCCTTGAACTCGGGCCGGTTGCCAAGCTGCGTCCAGCCGGTGAGCAGGCCGGCGCCGAACGCCCCGTTCTCGCCGCCGCCCGAGATCGCGAGATAGCTGGCCGGTCCCACCGGAACGCCGCGGCGCTCCGCATATTCAATCTCGCGGCGCAGGGCGGCGAAGGCGATGCGGCCGAACATCCGGTCGTTGCTGCCGTCGAGCACGATGCGGCAGTCCTCCGGCATGCCGGCGAAGCGTCCGTGATTGCCGGGCGTCCCGGGCAGGGCCGCGAGCCTTTCCGGCGTACTGCAGCCGCCAGCCGACGCCGACGCGATGCCGGCGCCCAGCGCCCCCAGGAAGGACCTCCGCTTCATTGCGCGACAGTCTGCCTGCGCCGGCCGGCGGCAATCAATGGCAGACGCACGCAAGAGGGCCAGGAGACCCGCTCAAGCCGCCGGCCCGGCGGCTCGACCAGCGGCCCGGTCAGCCGCCCGCTGCTCGAACACGCGCGTGACCTCCTGCAGGTTCTCGGTGCCCCAGGTGCAGAGCGGCACCAGCGCCTGGGCAAGGCTCTCTCCCAGCGGCGTGAGGGCGTAGTCGACCCGCGGCGGCACCTCCTTGTAGTCGGTGCGGCGCACGAGGCCGTCGGCCGTCAGCTCCTTCAGCTGCTGGATCAGCATCTTGTCGCTGACGTCGCGGATGGCGCGGCGCAGATCGCCGTAGCGGGTCGGACCTCCCTGCGCGAGGAAGTAGAGGATCAACGGCTTCCACTTGCCCGCGATCACTCGCAGCGTCGCATCGAGGCCGCAGGTGAAGCCCGGCAGGGTCGGGGTACAGGCGTCTGACATTTTTGGATCACTTACCAAAAGGTGCATACTTGTCCGTAGGTAGGTATGCCTCCACCTCCCTGCAACCTCAAATGCAGGAGCACGTGATGAGCAGACTTTCAGGCAAGACGGCCGTGATAACCGGCGGCGGAACCGGCATCGGCCTGGGCGCGGCGCAGCGCTTCGTCGACGAAGGCGCCTTCGTCTATCTCTTCGGCCGGCGGCAGGCGCCGCTCGACGCGGCCGTGGCGCAGCTCGGCAAATCGGCGCGGGCCGTTCGCGGCTCGGTGACCGATCCCGCCGACCTCGACCGGCTCTACGCCGCCGTGAAGAAAGAGCGCGGCGGTCTCGACATCCTGTTCGCCAATGCCGGCACCGGCTCGTTCGCGCCGCTGGGCTCGATCACGCCGGAACAGTACGACCAGACCTTCGACGTCAACGTGAAGGGTCTCATCTTCTCGGTGCAGAAAGGCCTGCCCCTGATGAAGGCCGGCGGCTCGATCATCCTCACCGGATCGACCACCGGTGAAATGGGCACGCCGCAGTTCAGCATCTACAGCGCCACCAAGGCCGCCGTGCGTAACCTGGCGCGCAGCTGGGCGCTCGATCTGAAGGGCAGCGGCATCCGGGTCAACGTCCTCTCGCCAGGCCCGACCCGGACGGACCTCGCCTTCGAGGTCGTCGGCAAGGAAGCGTTCGAAGCGCTGGGCGCCCTGACGCCGCTCGGACGCATCGGCGAGCCGTCGGAGACCGGGGCGGTGGCGGCGTTCCTCGCCTCCTCCGACTCGAGCTTCATGACCGGCGGCGAAGTCTTCGTCGACGGCGGACTGGCGCAGGTCTAGCGGGCGGCCTGCCAGCGCATCCCCGTCAGCGGGTCGTGAGCGGGCTGGGCGCGAGCGGCGGCAGGGGAGACGGGGTTAACGGCCCGACGTTGGGCCCGACCGCCGGTTCGTTGACCCGGTTCGGGTTCACCGACGGGTCGTTGACCATCGTCGGCTTGACCTTCTCATCCCCGCCGACGGCTGGCGTCGTGCCCGGCCGGCCGGCGGGAGCCGCCGAGGCGGGCGCGTTGCCGGCCGGCGCAGTGCCCGGCGGCGGCGTCGCGGGCCGGCCTTCCTGCTGGGCGACGGCCTTGGCGGCGGAGGACGTGTAGAGCCACTCGTCGGCGCCGCGGGTCGTGCCCTCGCGGAAGACGGCAATCGCGCGCGACTTGTCGCCGGCCTTCCAGTAGGCCTCGGACACGTCGCGATAGACCATGCCGGTGGCGCTGGGCTTATTGTCCTTCGCCACGAGCTGCAGCGCGCCCTTGGCGCGATCGAAGCTGCGCTCACCAGCGGCCCGGTCGCCGCTGCGGATCTGGTATTCGGCGAGGCTCGAATAGGCGAGCGCCAGCGTGCCGCAATTGTAGTTGGTGGAGGAGGAGCACTGGTCGGACGCCGAATACTTGTCGACTTCCTTCTGGGCGAGGCTGGCGGCGGTCTTCAGATCGCCCTTGTCGGAGGCCTGCATGGCCTCCGCCTGGTAGGACTCGCCGCCGCTCGCACAGGCCGTCGCCAGCGCTGCGGTCGCGACCGTCGCGACCAGCCTGAGGACGTGAGTCCTGCGTTCCCCCCACAGCGCCGTCATTTCCGTTCCCTATCCCGCGCGAAGACCGCAGACCGGCCCTCCCCTGCAACCAGCTTATGCCGACCACGCCGCCCGAGCGAAAGGGGGATTTAGGGCAGCGCAAAGCGCGACCCTGGAAGCGTCAGGACATTGTGAAACAATGTCCGAGAGCGCCACGAGGTAGTGCTACGCGGTCGGCGGGGGGCTCCTGCCTGGTCGCCGCCCCTTACTACGGCTAGATTGGCGCCAGCATGCGCCGGTTCTGGTGGGTCAATCACAAGCAGACGTTCAATCAGGAGATTGAGCATCAGTACTTGTGGTCGCCGAAAACCTCGAAGAACGGCGTTCGCAACCGCTTCTACGACAACATGCGTGCGGCAAATCCTGGAGACATCGTCCTCTCCTACGCGAGCCAACTCATCCGCTATGTCGGG
>JAKFVZ010000015.1 GCA_021732965.1 Reyranella sp. | reverse complement strand
CAAGGATGGGCGCGATGCGGGCATCCTCGAACTCGACTTCAGCCAGGCCGGCGAATGCGAGCTCGCGTTTTCGGCGTCACGCCGGACATGGTTGGTACGGGCGTCGGGCGGAGCCTTATGAACAAGGCAATCGCGCGGGCCTGGTCGCGGCCCATCAAGCGATTCTGGGTGCATACCTGCACGCTCGACCATCCGGCCGCGCTCGATTTCTACCGGCGCTCCGGCTTCGTCCCCTATGCCTTCCAGGTCGAGGTATTCCCCGACCCGCGCCTCACCGGCGCCCTGCCGCGCGACTGCTCACGGCACGTGCCGCTGCTGGGCTGAGGCGGCCGCGCCGGCGGCCTCGCGGTTCTCGGCGCGCCAGAAATAGAGCCAGCCGGCGATGCCCAGCGCCAGCAGGAGCAGCCCGAACCAAAACTCGGTATGGGTCGGGCCGATCAGGTCGAACATCGGCGTCGCCGCGACGTTGAACACCAGCATCGAGCCCGCCATGACCGCCAGTCGCAGCCGGAAGACGCGGGCGATCTCGGCGCCGCGGAATACGGTCTGCATGCGGGTGATCATCGGGATGAAGAAGAAGGGGCCGCCGAAGCCCGCGACGAGGCCCGACAGCATCATCGCCGGCAGCTTGTAGGGATTGTCGAGGCCCCAGGCCGACAGCGCGATCAGCGCGAAGCCTGTGCCCATGGCGACGTAACCCAGGAACATGGTCGAGAGCGGGCGGCGGAAACGGACGCTGCCGGCCACCAGGTTGCCGGCCACGTCGCCCACGCCGCAGGCGCCGACGATCATGCCGAGCGAGGCGAGCCCGTGCAGGCCGAACAGATGCGGATCGTGCTCCACCACCATCAGCGCGATGCAGAGCTGCAGCGCGACACTCCACGGGCCGTTGGCGAAGGCGTTGATCATCAGCAGCGCGCCCATTCGCGGCTCGCGCAGCATCAGCCGCGCGCCGTCGAGCAGGGCGTCCCAGGCGCCGCGCCAGCCGCCGCGTCCCGGTCGTGGCTTGTAGGCCGGGTCGTACAGGCGGTCGCGCACGGCCCAGACCGCCACCGCCGACAGCACGAAGCCCACCGCCGTGATCGACAGGAAGTGGATCACCGGCAGCAGCGTGTTCAGCACCGCCGCCATCATCGGCCCGATCAGGCGGGCGAGCCGCCACGTCGCGTCGAACAGGCCGTTGATCGCCTGCATGGCGTCGCGGTTCGTCACCAGCACGGGCACCGCCGACTGCAGCGCCGGCGTGAACACCATGCGCATCGCCGCGAGGCCCATCACCGAGACGATGAGCAGCGGGATCGAGATGCCCCAGATGTAGAAGCCGAGCACCGGCAGGATGGCCAGCACCGCGCTCGCATACTTGGAGCCGATCATGGCGCGGTCGGCGCGCCAGCGGTCGAAGGCCGAGGCGCCCAGCAGGCCGACCACCAGCATCGCACCATATTGCGTGGCGTTGACGTAACCCGCCGCATTGCCGATCTGCTCGGCCGCGATCCACACCACGGCCACGCGGAACAGGTCCTCGCCGATGGTGGAGGCGGCGAGGCCCGACCAGATCGTGGCGACGGCGGGATCCTTCAGCGGGCGGAAGACGGGGATCATGCCGGGCGACGGCTCCCGATCATCCTCATCCTGAGGAGGCGCGAAGCGCCGTCTCGAAGGATGGGCAACGGACGGGGTGCGAGTTCCCACCCTTCGAGACGCGGCCTGCGGCCGCTCCTCAGGGTGAGGTTGTTTCCTGCAAGAGACGGAGCCGTCACTTCACCCACACGCCGCCGTCCTTGTTGCGGTAGCCGAGGCTGAGATACGCCGCGTCGACCAGCGACTGGCCGCGCTCGTTCATCAGCAGGCCCGGGCCCATGCGGTTCATCGTGTAGCCGAACGACATCCCGGCGACCGGATCGGCGAAACCCAGCGAGCCGCCGGCGCCGACATGGCCGAAGGCCGCGCTGCTCATGATCACGCTGTCGCAATCCTCGCCCCACAGCCTGGCGGCCAGGCTGCGCTCGCGGTTGTCCATCGACTTCATGAAACCCAGCGCAAAGCGCGTCGGGATGCGCAGGGTGGCGTCGTCGTGCGTCGCCATCGAGACCTCGCCCATGCGGGCGAGCGTCGTGGCGTCGACCAGGTCGCCTCCGCCATTCGCCAGCGGCGCATACATGCCGGCGAGGCCGCGCGCGTTGGTGATGCCGTTGGCCGCGCCGATCTCGGCGGCATGCCCCGCGCGGCTGTTGGCCCCGCCGGAACGCCAGGCACCGTTGTTGAAATAGAACAGCGCGGCGATCGATTCCTTGTTGGTCGCGAGATCGCGCATGAAGGGCGTCACCGCGTCGGCTGCCTTGTAGACGTGCGGCACGATCGGCGCGACGCGCGGCTCGATTGCCTCGGGCAGGCCGATCCAGAAATCGAGGCCCAGCGGGCCCGCGATCTCCTCTCTGAAGAAGGCGCCCAGCGACTTGCCGCTCGCGCGCCGCACCATCTCGCCCACCGTCCAGCCGAAGGTGAAGCCGTGATAGCCGTTGCGCGTGCCCGGCTCCCAGAACGGGACCTCGTCGGCGAGCCGCTGGGTCATGTAGGCCCAGTCGTAGGGTCCGTCGTCCTTCACCGGCGCGCGCACGGCGGGCACGGCCGAGGAATGATCGAGCATCATGCGCGTCGTCACGCGCTCCTTGCCGTGTTGGGCGAATTCCGGCCACAGCTCGGCGACCGGCGCGTCGAGATCGAGTTCGCCGCGGCTGGCCAGTACATGCGCGCACAAGGCCGTCGCGCCCTTGGTACAGGAGAAGACGATGCTCGCCGTGTCGCGCGTCCACGGCGCCTTCGTCTTCGGATCGGCGGTGCCGCCCCACAGGTCGACCACTGTCTCGCCGCCCACCGTCAGGCAGACCGAGGCGCCGATCTCGCCCTTGTCCTTGAAATTCTTTTCAAAGGCTTCGGCGACACGCTCGAAGCCCGGCCGGCAGACACCTTCCTTCATGGCTTCGGCACCGGCAGCTTGAAGGCGTCGAGCACGAACCGGGCACAATGCGACAGGCCGGTCTGGTCGATCCCGTGGCCGATGCCCGGAGCGATGTGCACGCCGACTGGCACGCCGTTCTCCTGCAGCGTCTGCGCCGCGCGCTGCGTCAGCACGGCCGGCAGCATCTCGTCGCTGTCGCCATGGACCAGCAGCACCGGCGGCTTCGACCTGATCTCGTCCTTGAGCGCCTGCGGCGCGGCCAGCATGCCGGAGAAGCCGACGATGCCGGCGAGCGGCGTGGCGCGGCGAAGGCCGACATGCAGCGACATCATCGTGCCCTGGCTGAACCCGATCAGCACCGTCTTGCTCTCGTCGAGTCCGTACTTCGCCATCGTGTCGTCGAGGAACTGTTCGGCGAAAGGCGCGGCCGAGCGCACGCCCGCCGCCGCCACCTCGGGATCGAGGCGCGAGATACCGAACCACTGGAAGCCCATCGGATTGCCGTCGCACGGATAGGGCGCGTTGGGCGCGTGGAACACCGCGTCGGGCATCAAAGGCGCCAGCACGGGCGCGAGGCCGATCAGGTCGTTGCCGTCGGCGCCGTAGCCGTGCAGCAGGATCACGAGATGGCCGGGCTTGCCGCCGGCGTGCGGGCCGTGACTGGGGCCGTCGAGCTTCTTGGTCATTTGGCTTTCTTCTCCTTCGCCGACCAGTCCGGCATGTTGCGGCGATAGTGCCAGAGCACGAGGGCCGCCGCGCTGCGCCAGGGCCGCCATGCCTCGGCGATTTTGAGAAGCCGCTTTGCGTCGGGGCGGGTACGCAATTTCTTGAGGTGCTGCGCGGCCACGACCAGCCCGAGATCGAGCCCCGGCATGATGTCGGGCCGCCCGTGCGCGAACATCAGGTAGATCTCGGCCGTCCAGGGACCGATCCCCTTGGCCTGTGTCAGCATGGCGATGGCAGCGGAATCGTCGAGTTCGTGCAGCCGGTCGAAGGCGATGCGGTCCTCGACGATGTCGGTGGCCAGGCTGCGGCCGTATTTCATCTTGGCGCCGGAGAGGCCGACGGCACGCAGCTGCTCGTCGCTCATCGCCAGGAAGTCCGCCGGCTCCATCGACGGCACGGCCGCTTCCAGCCGCAGCCAGATGCTGCGCGCGGCATGGACCGAGACCTGCTGGCCGACGATCGAGCGCATCAACCCGCCAAAGCCGGTCGGCATCTCGCGCAGCTCGGGATGACCCGCTTCCGCCAGCGCGCGCGCGATGTCGGGATCGGCATCCGCCAACGCGGCGAGCGCCTTTTTGAGAGTCTTCTTGTCGAGGACGACCGGGGATGTCGCTTTCGCCATGTCTCCCGCCATAGCACGCGGCGAGGGGGCGCTGTAACGTCGGATCATGACGCTCGTCACGCGGTTTGCCCCCAGCCCGACAGGCGAACTCCATCTCGGCAGCGCCTATTCGGCTCGCATCGCCTGGCGACGCGCGCGCGAGGAAGGCGGCACGTTCCTCGTCCGGATCGAGGATATCGACATCCGCCGCTGCCGCCGCGAGTACGAGACCGCCATGCTGGCCGATCTGCAGTGGCTGGGTCTCGCCTGGGACGGCGAGGTGCGCCGCCAGTCCGATCATTTCGCGGACTACGGCCGCGTGCTGGACCAGCTCGACGCGCGCGGGCTGGTCTATCCGTGCTTCTGCACGCGCGCCGACATCGCCGCCTCGGCCAGTGCGCCGCATCCGGTGGCGATGGGGCCGGACGGGCCGCTCTATCCCGGCACCTGCCGGCATCTTTCGGGTGAGGAGCGCCGGCGCCGCCTGTCGGCCGGCATCGAGCATTGCATGCGCTTTCATGCGGAGCGGGCGGCGGAGCAGGCCGGACCTTATTCCTTCTTCGACGAGGGTCTGGGCCGCATCGACGGCCAGCCGCTGCTGATGGGCGACTTCGTGATCGCCCGCAAGGACACGCCGACCAGCTACCACCTCTCGGTCACGGTGGACGACCATTTGCAGGACGTGACGCTGGTGACGCGCGGCATCGACCTGCTGCCGTCGACGCATGTCCACGCACTGTTGCAGAAGCTGCTGGGCTACGCTGCGCCGCAATATGCGCATCACCCGCTGCTCACCGATGCGAGCGGCCGGCGCTTCGCCAAGCGCGACCGCGACCTCACCATCCGGAGTTTGCGCGAGAGCGGCAGGACTCCCGACGAGGTGTTCGAGATGATCGACGGTTGGAGTTGCGCGCTGCCGGCGAAGGCATAACATCGCCGGCATGGACCGGAACGAACAACTGGCCGTCGGGAGGCGGCTGCTCGGCCATATCGACGGCCGCACCACCGATCTCGCCGACGCGATGTTTCACAACCGCGTCGACGCCTATTCAGACCGCGAGCGCGCCGCGCGCGAACGCGACGCGCTGTTTCGCAGCCAGCCGCTGTTCATGGGGCTCTCGTCGCGCCTACCCAAGGCCGGCGACTACCTCACCGAGGACGTGGCCGGCATGCCGGTGCTGCTGGTGCGCGGACCCGACGGCACGGTGCGCGCTTTCGCCAATGTCTGCCGCCATCGCGGCGCGCCGGTGGCGGAGGGCTGCGGCAACGCCCGGGCCTTCGTCTGCCCCTATCACGCCTGGACCTACGATGCGCAGGGCAGGTTGCTTGGGGTCACCGACAAGGCTGGCTTCGCCGGCCTCGATATCGGCGCGCATGGGCTGGTGCGGCTGCCGGCCGGCGAGAAGCACGGCATGATCTTCGTGCGCGCGACGCCGCTGCGGGAGGGGGAGCCGGCCGAGATCGACGTCGATGCGGTGCTGGGATCGTTCGTTCCCGATTTCGCCGCCCTGCAGCCGGAGACCTATCCGCTCTATTCGGTCGACCGCATCACGCCGCGCATCAACTGGAAGTTCGCCGTCGACACGTTCCTCGAGGGCTATCACATCCCGCATCTCCACCGGAAAACCATCGCGCCGTACTTCATCGGCAATTGCGGCACCTTCGACAGCGCGGGACGCCACGGCCGCATGTGCGTGCCGCGCACCTCGATCGAGGCGCTGCGCGCACTGCCCGACGACCAGCGCAACCTGCGCCCGCACATCATCGCGATCTACCAGCTGTTCCCCAACACCATCGTCATCTGGCAGGTCGACCACATCGAGATCTGGCGGGCCTTTCCCGGCCGCGACGATCCCGGCCGCTGCGACATCGAATTCACGCTCTATCGGCCGGCCGCCAGCGACCGGCCCGACGCGTACTGGGCCAAGAACCGCGACATCGCGATCCGCACCGTGCTGGACGAGGACTTCCCGCTGGGCGAGCGCATGCAGATCGGCTTCGAGTCCGGCGCGACGGAAGAGGTGATCTACGGCCGCAACGAGCCATCGCTCGTCCACTTCCACAACTCGATTCGCGGCGCACTGGGCGTGGCGGCTTGAGCTTCTCCGTTTCATATTTCTCTCCCCCGCTAGGGGGAGAGGCTAGGTGAGGGGGCATCGCAGGCTCGTGCGTCACCCCCTCACCCAACCTCTCCCCCAATCGGGGAAGAGGAGCTTGAAATGACCACCAGCCGGATCACGCGCGTCGCGCTGGTGTTGAGCGTGATCCTCTTTGCCGCGAGCCTGACTCAGGACGCGTTCTGCGTCTCCGGCATCTGCTCGGACTGGCCGGGCTGGAGCATCCTGCTGTTCGGCGCGCTCAGCGGCCAGGCGAGCTGGTTCGCCAATCCACTCCTGCTCGCCGCCTGGATTGCCGCATTCTTCGCTAGCCGAATGCCGGCGCTGATT
>JAKFVZ010000592.1 GCA_021732965.1 Reyranella sp. | reverse complement strand
GCGGTCTGCGCGGCGACGCGGCCGAAGTCGATCGGCGGCAGCTCGTCGGTCAGGAAGTCGCCGACCTGCGCCTCGGGATTGCGGCGCTGGGCCTCGACCACCGAGACCTGGATGTTCTCGTTCTCGATCGGATCGGCCACCTGCATGTAGCGCAGCAGCTTGATCTCGCCGGTCTTGCGGTCGATTTCGGCGCGGATGTCGTGCTCCAGCCCGTACTTGGCGCGCCCGGACTTCTGGATGGCCTGCTCCATCGCCTCGAGCACTTCCTCGCGCTCGATGCCCTTCTCGCGGGCGACCATGTCGGCCACCTGAAGCATCTCAAGGCGCGGGATATCGGCTGTCGTCGCCATGTTTCTTCCCTCTTCTCTAGCCAGTCCGTTCAGTGGGTCTGCCCGGCCGCGCCCTCGGCGGCCAGACGGTGTTCTTCGATCAGACGGTCGGTCAGTTCGAGCTTGGCGCGCGTCACCGCCTCGAGCGGCACCGCGGCTTCCTTGCCGTCGTCGAGCTTCAGGCGCACCAGGTCGCCGTCGAGCCCGAGCAGCGTTCCCTTGAAGCGCCGCCGTCCCTCGACCGGTAGCGCGGTCTCGATGCGGGCGAGATGTCCCGCCCAGCGTGCATAATCCTTCGGCCGGGTGAGCGGCCGGTCGATTCCGGGCGAACTCACCTCCAGCGTATAGGCCTGGGCGATCGGATCCTCGACGTCCAGCACGGCCGACACCGCACGCGACACGGTCGCGCAATCCTCGACGTCGAGCGTTCGGCCGTCGGCCGGTT
This sequence comes from Reyranella sp., assembly GCA_021732965.1. Classification (GTDB taxonomy): domain Bacteria; phylum Pseudomonadota; class Alphaproteobacteria; order Reyranellales; family Reyranellaceae; genus Reyranella. Next base: position 5,969 of record JAKFVZ010000592.1, on the reverse strand, counting down.
CGATCATGATCTGCAGGGTCCCGCCCTTGCTCAGGGCAACGCGAACGACCTCGAACCCCATGCCGACGATGGTCGGGGCGATGATGTCTTCGATGCGACGCAGCAGATCGGTCACGCGGGCTTTGCTTCTCGGCAGTTTGGGCGGCTGGGATGGAGCCAAATGAAAAGAGCGGGTTTTTGGCCCACTCTTTTTCTTTGGTTCATCCCGTGAACCCGATGAGGATGGCGCGGATATAGGCTTCCGCCCCTCAACTGGCAAGGGATTCCGCACCCCCTATGGGGGGGACCCGACCTACCCTCTATATATAGTGTCGGCTGCACCGACCCTTGCCTCCCCATTCAAATGGGGAGGTGGCCCGCAGGGCCGGAGGGGTCAGATCGGCGCTCCAGAGCAGCATGGATCGTATCGAGCACCTCTTCGGTCCGCCTCATCACATCGTTGTTCCAAAAGCGCAGGACCCGAAATCCCGCCGATCTCAAGAAACGATCCCGGCGCGCGTCATAGTCCAGATTCTCTGCATGCTGACTCCCATCGAGTTCGATGACGAGCCTCGCGTCGAGGCAGGCGAAATCGCAGATGTAGAGTCCCACCTGATGCTGCCGTCGGAACTTGAAGCCGGCGACCTGGCGGCGGCGCAGCCGGCTCCAGAGCAGGCGTTCGGGATCGGTCGCATTTTCCCGCAGGCTTCGGGCGTATCGGCGCATGTGCGCAGTTGGCCTGCGCATCTGGGAGAATATATGGCAATAAATACTCGCCATACGTGTTCTCTGACCCCTCCGCCCCTGCGGGGCACCTCCCCATTTGAATGGGGAGGTGTCGGCGTCTTACGCCGACGGAGGGGTCATTTAGCTAGCGCCTTCTCAACCGCAGGAAGACCGGCTTGTGGCCAGCGAGCATTTTCTTTTCGTAGCGGGTCTCGGGCCAGTCTTCGGGGCGGCCGCGCCAGTCGGCGGGGGTTTCGGCCAGCCATTCGAAATCGGGATGGCGGCAGGCGTGCTCGACCATCCAGGGCAGGTAGCTGGGATCGTCGGTCGCCACCCGCAGTTCGGCGCCGGGCTTCATCAGGCGGGCCAGGATGTCGAGGTTGGAGCGTTGCACGAAGCGGCGCTTGTGGTGGCGGGTCTTCGGCCAGGGATCGGGGAACAGCACGAAGGCGCGCGACAGCGACTGCGGCGGCAGCGCCTGCATCACGAACCGGGCGTCGTCGGTGAACAGCCGCACGTTCGGCACGCCGGTCCGTTCGATGTGCGCCAGGCACTTCGCGACGCCGTTGATGTAGGGCTCGCAGCCGATCAGCCCGACACCGGGATGCTGCTCGGCCTGCCAGACGAGATGCTCGCCCGCGCCGAAGCCCACTTCGAGCCACACGCCATCGGCCGGCAGCGTGCCGCCGAACAGGCGCGCGAGGTCGATCTTCGCGGTGCTTTCGGCAACCTCGTTGTCGGGCGTGACGATCGGTTCGGCCGGCAGGGCGACTTCGAGGCGAGGCAGCAGCGTGTCGAGCAGCGACTGCTGCCCGGCCCGCAGTTTCTTGCCCCGTCGACGGCCATGCAGCGTGCGTCGGCGGGCTTCTTCCATGATGCTTTCCGTGTGAACCCCGAAGGAGGCCCTACATGATCACGTCGATGAGGTACGGACCCTTGTGCGACATGGCGTAGGTGAGCTGCTTGGTCAGCTCCTCCAGATTGGTCGCCTTGCCGGCGGCCACGCCCATGCCCTTGGCGAGATCGGTGAACTGCAGCGTCGGCCGGTCCAGGGTCAGCATGTCGATGGCGCGCGGGCCGGGATTGGCCGCACCGACATCGGCGAGCTGGCTGTAGAGGATGTTGTAGGAACGGTTCGAGAAGATCATCACGCAGACGTCGAGATTCTCGCGCGCCATCGTCCACAGCGACTGGATCGTGTACATCGACGAGCCGTCGCCGATCATGCAGATGACCTTGCGATCCGGGCAGGCGACGGCGGCGCCGACCGCGACGGGCGCACCGAAGCCGATCGAGCCGCCCATGTTGTTCAGCCAGTCGTGCGGCGGGGCGCCGGCGCTGAACGGGAAGAAGCCACGGCCCGTCGTCACCGATTCGTCGACCACGATGGCGCCTTCCGGCATCGTCGCGCCGAGCGCCTGGCCGAGGCCGTCGAGCGTGAACTTGCCGGTCGGACGCTCCGGACGGCTCGGCTGGGCAACGCCCGCGGCCTTCTCGTTCATCGCGTCGAGTTCCATCGCCAGCGCTTCGAGCGAGCCCAGGATGTCGCCTTCGACGGGGCACAGGACGGTCGTCTCGCAGCCATCCGGCGTCAGCACCGACGGCTTGCCCGGATAGGCGAAGAAGGCGAACGGCGCCTTGGCGCCACACAGCACCATCTGCTGCGTGCCCTTGAGCTGGGCCTGCGCCTGCTCGATCACGAAATGCAGGCGCAGCACCGGAATGCGGCCGGCGCCACGCTCGATGCGCGCCGTGCCGCCGGCGCCCTGGACCTTGCAGCCGGTCTTGGCGGCGATCTTGCCGGCGAGTTCGAGACCACGGGCGCGCAGCGCGCGGCCGCCGATGAACAGCATGGAGTTCGGCTTCTTCAGCGCCTTGGCGGCGGCAACGACCGCCTCCTTGCTGGGCTTGGCCGCCGCCGGCGCGGCCGGCGTGTCGGCCACGCCCTCGGCTTCGCCCCAGGCCGTGTCGGCCGGCAGGATCAGCGTCGCGATCTGGCCCGGCGCCACGTTGGCCGCCTGGATCGCCAGCGCGCCGTCGCCCGCCACCGTCTTGGAGGTCGGCGAGGTCTTCACCCAGTGCGAGAAGGGACGCGCGATGCCTTCGATGTCGGCGGTGAGCGGCGTGTCGTACTTGATGTGATAGAGCGCGTGCTCGCCCACGATGTTGACGACACCCGAGCCCGCCTTCTTGGCGTTGTGCAGGTTGGCCGCCGCATTGGCGAGACCGGGACCCAGATGCAGGAGCGTCGAGGCCGGCTTGTCGGTCATGCGGTAGTAGCCGTCGGCCGCACCGGAGCAGACGCCCTCGAACAGGCCGAGCACGCAGCGCATGCCCTCGACGCGATCCAGCGCGCCGACGAAGTGCATCTCCGAGGTGCCGGGGTTGGCGAAACAGACCTCGACGCCGCCCTTCACCAAGGTGCGGACCAGACTTTCAGCTCCGTTCATCGACTCCCCCAAACGCGGATGATTTTCAATCGGCCGGCACCCTAGGCCAGTCGCGGCGTTTACCCAAGCCTTCGCGAACGGAGGAGAATTCCGTCAATCGAACGTTCTCTCTTTATTCTCAGCGTTCTATCGGCTACATTTGAAGCATTATTTGAATTCTTTGGTACGAAAGACTTTTCCATGAGCCATTCGGAGCCTTCCGACAGCTCGGCCGACGCACCTTTCGTCGTCGGCACCGACCTCGTCGAATTCGACCGCAGCGACCTGCCGATCTATGCGACGCCCGTGTCGCGCTGGGCAGAAGCCGGCGTGGAGCCGGTGCCCTACGGCGCGCCGCTCGACCGCCTGTTCGGCGAGCCGGGCGCGGTCTTTGTCGATGGGATGCCGGGCGTAGCCGTCGCCGATCTCCTGACCGCCGCGAGCGAGGATACGCTGGTCGTGCTCAGCGACCTGTCGGACGGGCTGATGCTGCCGACAGCCGATGAGCCCGCGCCGATGCATACCAGCGCCGCAGTTTACGACTTCGGCGGCGACACTCATGCCGTCGTCCATCTGCAGGATGGCGTGGCTTGGGACCAGACCGATGCCGGGTGGTCCTTCGACCACCACGGCTGATCCGGTCCTTTAGGCCGCGTCGCCCAGCTCGAGCTGGACGAGGTTCATCCAGTAGGCCGCGCCGGTCGTCAGGATCCGGTCGTTGAAGTCGTAGAGCGGCGAATGCACGTTCTGGCAGCCGCCTTCGCCCGTGCCGCCGTTGCCGATCATGATGTAGGCGCCCGGCTTCTTCTCCAGCATGAAGGCGAAGTCCTCTGCGCCGGCGATCGGCGCGGTGTTGGCCTCGACATGCTCGCGTCCCACCGTCATCGCCGCGGCCTCGACCGCGACCGAGGTCTGGTCGGCGGCATTGACCAGCGCCGGATAGCGGCGGTGATACTTGCAGACGGCTTCGCAGCCGCCGGCCTGCGCGATGCCCGTCGCGACCTCGGCCAGGCGCTTCTCGAGGAGATTGCGCACATCGGCCGAGAAGCTGCGGGCGGTGCCGCGGATCAGCACTTCCGACGGGATCACATTGGGCGAGCCCGGCGTGCCGGCGGCGATGTGCCCGACGCTCAGCACGGCCGCCTGGCTCGGCGGCACGTTGCGCCCGACGATCCCCTGAATGGCGACCATGAACTGCGCGGCGACGAAGGTCGGGTCGGTGCCGCGGTCGGGCATGGCGCCGTGACCGCCGGTGCCCTTGAAGACGACTTCCCAGCTATCGGATGACGCCAGCATCGCGCCGGTGCGGATGGCGAAGTGGCCGACCGGGAAGCCCGGCATGTTGTGCATCCCGTAGACCACGTCGCAGGGAAACTTCTCGAACAAGCCTTCCTCGATCATGACCCGCGCGCCGCCCAGTCCTTCCTCGGCGGGCTGGAAGATGAAGTGGACGGTGCCGCCGAAGTCGGGCGCCGCCGCGAGCTGCCGGGCCGCGCCCAGCAGCATCGTGGTGTGCCCGTCATGGCCGCAGGCATGCATCTTGTTGGGAATGGACGAAGCGTACTCGAAGTCGTTCCGTTCCTGCAGGTGCAGCGCGTCCATGTCGGCACGCAGGCCGATCGTCTTCTGGCCGGGGCGATTGCCCTTCAGCGTACCCACGACGCCGGTGGTGGCCAGGCCGCGATGCACCTCGATGCCCCAGGAGGTGAGCTTGTCGGCCACGATCTGGGCGGTCCACACTTCCTCGAAGGCGGTCTCGGGATGGCGATGGATGTCGCGCCGGATGGCGGTGAGATCGGCCAGATCGGCGGCGAGAAGATCGGGTGTGTAACGGGTCATGCCCCGAGATTAGCGTCGGCCAACTCAAAAGGACAACGGCGCGCCGGACGGTTGTGCAGACAGCAGGCCTCCTGCACATTCGGCGCTCTCCCTCATTCCGGAGAACGGTCATGACTGCCAAGCCCTCCGGAGCGAGACCCCGGCTCTATCAAACGCCGTCGTCCTACTATTCGATGATCGCGCGCCTCGCGCTCGCCGAGGGCGGCATCGACCACGAACGCGTCTTCGTCGACATCCATTTCCGGCTGAGCCAGCAGCAGCCGGACTATGTGCGGCTCAATCCGGGCATGACCGTGCCGACTCTCGTGCTGGCGGATCGCATTCTCGTCGAGAGCCGCGACATCGCCGAGTACGCGCTCGGCTCGGCGCCCGACCCCGAGACGAAGGGCTGGGTCGATCTTCACTACGGCTACCCGATCGAGGAACTGACCTTCGGCGGGATTCTCGCCCGCAATCCTCTGGCGCGGATCATGATCCCGAAGCGGCTCGAGGCGGCCCGACGCCAGCTGCTGGCGCATGCCGCCGCGAATCCCGATCTCGCTTCGGTCTATCAGGCGCGCGCCGCGGTCTTCGCCCGGCGCGTCGCGACGTTCGAGCCCGACGCCGTCGTGAAGCTTTCGGAGCGACGCCGCGCCGAAGCCATCGGCTTCATGGACCGGCTCGAGCAGACGCTCAGCGACGGCCGCGGGGTTCTGGTGCCGCCCGCCTACGGGGTCGCCGACGTCGTCTGGACCGTGTTTCTCGGCCGCATGGAATTCGCCGGTCTCGGGGAGGAGATCCCGAAGCGGCCGGCGCTCGCCCGCTATTGGGCCGCCATGCGGGCGCGTCCCAGCTTTTCCGCGGCCGACATCTGGACGAAGCTCCATCTCGGCCGGCTGGTCGGCGGGATCATCGGTATCGGCAGAAGCTGACGGCGACCGATCGGGGTGGCGTCCCGGGCCCCCCCGCGCTAAACCCCGCCCGCCATGATCCTTTTCCCCGCGATCGACCTCAAGG
>JAKFVZ010000455.1 GCA_021732965.1 Reyranella sp. | reverse complement strand
TCGTTATCGGGATCTCGCCCGCCGAGGACTTCGTCGTCTTCCATGAGGATTCGCAGCGCTGGCTGACGCCGGCCGGCGCCGAATTCAGCCGCGCCCATGCCGGCCAGCGCCTGATCGACGTCGACCCCGAACAGGCGACCCGGATCGAACGCCAGGCCGACGCGCTGGCCGAGCTGGTGGCGCGCGAGGGCGTGACGGTGCACCGGCCCAAGCGGCTCAAGGGCGTCGAGCGCACTTTCCTCGCGCCCAACGGCGAAGGCGCCCAGCTCTTCCCGCGCGACGGCATGATCGTCGTCGGCAAGCATGTGATCGACGCCTCGCTGCGCCTGCAGTGCCGCCAGCGCGAGCGCTACGGCCTGCGCCCGATCATCCAGAACGCCGTCGCGACAAAGGGCGCCCATTGGTCGAGCGTGCCACTGGGCTCGCCCGGCGCTGTCGACGGGCCGTTCCTCGAGGGCGGCGACACACTGCTCAACGGCCACGAAGTCTATGTCGGCATCTCCGGTTGTGCCTCGGACCTGGCCGGCGCGGACTGGCTGCAGGCCCTGCTCGGCGACGCCTATCGCGTGCTGCCGGTGGCGTTGCGCTCCAACGTGTTGCACCTCGATTGCGCGCTGGGACTCGTGAAGCCAGGCCTGCTGGTCTATTGCCCCGGGAAACTGATCGACGGCCTGCCGATGTCGCTGCGTGACTGGGACAAGATCGAGGTCTCGTATGAAGAGGCCACGCTTCTGGCGACTAACGGCCTCGTGCTCGAGGAAGGCCGAATCATCGTCGATGCCGACAATCGCCGCGTGATCGAGGAACTGAAGCGCCGCAAGGTCGACGTCATTCCGATCCCCTTCGACGGCCCGATCGGTACCGGCGGCGGCCTGCGCTGCGCCCACCACCCGCTGCTGCGCGAAAGTTCACTGGGTTAGAGCGGCTGGATTGAAAACAAACCAGTGGCGCGGTGACTGTCGTCCTGAGCGTAGCGAAGGACCTGACGGATCGACCGAAGTACTGCTTGGCTTGCGTAAGATCCTTCGCTTCGCTCAGGATGACAAGAAGCGTCAGTTCCCGCGCTTGGGCGTGCGGTCGAAGACGACCGGCTTGGGCTTGCTGAACATCTTCCTGAAGTGGACTCCGAACGAGCGGACGACGGTGGCGATCTGGCCGCCGACGAAGCGCATCAGCACCACGCCGAACTCGAGCGGCGGGATCTCGCCGCCGCGAATGAAATTGTGACCGGCCCGCAGGAAGGTGGTGGCGCAGACCAGCACCCAGGCCACGGTGATCACGAACAGCGTCAGCAGCAGCGGCACCAGCGACGGCGCCAGCAGTCCCGCGAGGATGCCGGACGCCACGCCGACCAGCAGCACGGGCTGGTTCAGCGCCATGCACAGATGCAGCAGCGCCGCCAGCTTGGCCGACGGGGTGATGTCGCGGCTCTTCAGGATCTCCGGGAACATGCGCATCGAGACGTGCCGGAATCCGTCCTGCCAGCGCTGCTGCTGGCGAAGCCAGGTCTTGGTGTCGGCCGGCAGTTCGCCCGGCACGCCGACGCTGGTGAGGAACAGCGCGCGCCAGCCCTTCACCCAGCCACGGTAGGTGAGGTCGAGATCCTCGGTGACGGTGTCGCCCTTCCAGCCACCGCCGGCGTCGATCGCCGCGCGCTGCCAGATCCCGCAGGTGCCATTGAAAGGCAGCGGATGGCCGGCCCAGCAGCGCGTCGCCTGCTCGATGCCGAGATGGGCGTCGAGCGTCACCATCTGCATCTCTGTGAGCGCGTTCTCGTGCGGATTGAGGAAGTCGAAGCGCGCCTGGACGAAGGCGGTCCTGGGTTCGGCGAAGAACGGCCGCATGCAGACGCGCAGGAAGTCGGTCGGCGGAATGTAGTCGACGTCGAAGATGGCGAAGAAATCGTGCGGCGTATTCTGCATCGCCTCGTGCAGGGCGCCGCCCTTGTAGCCGCTGCGGTCGGTGCGCTGCAGCGCCACCACGTCGAAGCCCCTGGCGCGCAGCTCGGCCGCCACCTGCCGCACCATCTCCGCCGTCTCGTCGGTGCTGTCGTCGAGGAGCTGGATGTGCAGCTTGTCGCGTGGCCAGTCGAGTGCGGCCGCCGACTCCGCGCCGCGCCGGACAACGGCTCCCTCGTTGAACGAGGGAATCTGCACGACGACGTGTGGCAGGTCGGCATCGGCCGGCAGCGGCGTCGACAGCAGCCTCTCCTCGCGCCGCAGCCCCGCATCCTTCAGGCGATGATGCAGCAGCACCATATAGAGAAGGCTGCCGATGAAGGCGGCCAGCAGCAGGCAGCACACCGCGAAGAGAGCCGCGAAGAGGAGAGCGAAGGTCGCGAGAATTGCCATCGTTGTCTTCAGGTGCCGGTCTTGGGCGTACGATTGAACTCGGTCTTCTTGCCGAAGCCCGCGCCGACGATCGCGGCGGCATTGGCGACGGCGAGGTATATGATCAGCGCCGGCACGCTGGCAGCCGTGACCAGGTAGCGCGCCGTGCCGCCCCGCTTCAGCTTGCGGTAGGCCCCCCAGGTCATGCCGAACAATACCGCCAGCATGCCCGCGAGCCACAGCCAAAGGCCGAAACGGAAGATGCCGAGCAGGCGGCCGTGGCCGACGATCGAGACGATCAACGCCAGCGCGCCGACCACCAGCAACGGAAAGATGAGCTGCTGGCCCAGCGCGACGGTCGTCGTGAGCTTGGCCTCGGTCGGCCAGGCGGATTTCCAGATCGGCCCCAGCAGCTTGCGGGCGACCTGCACGAAGCCCTTCGACCAGCGGCTCTGCTGGGCACCGAAATCCTCGACCTTCTGCGGCAGCTCTCCGACCACGTGCGTGTCGACCAGGAACACGCCGGTCCAACCCTTGAGATAGGTGCGCAGGACGAGATCGAGATCCTCCGACAGCGTGTCGTGGGACCAGCCGCCCGCCTCCTCGACCGCGGCCCGGCGCCAGATGCCGCCGGTGCCGTTGAACTGGAACGGCACGCCACGGCGGGCACGGACATCCTGCTCCACGGCAAAGTGTGCGTCCTGCATCAGGCGCTGGGCGCGCGTCAGCCAGTTGCGCTCGCCGTTGCCCCATTCGATGCGGGTCTGCACGAAGGCGGCGCGTGGATTGGCCAGCATCGAGGCCATGGCCTGCTTCAGCCAGCCCGGCGGTGGCACGAAATCGGCATCGAACACTGCGACGTAGGGTGCGTCGTCGAGCGCGAGACCGGCCGCGAGGGCGCCGGCCTTGAAACCGCCGCGGTCGCTGCGGCGGACATGATGCGCATCGATGCCGGCCTTGCGCAGGCGCTCGATGGCATGCGTGGCGATGTCGGTCGTAATGTCGTTGCTGTCGTCGAGGAGCTGGATGGTGAGCCGGTCGCGCGGCCAGTCGAGCGCGCCCATCGCCGCCATCGAGCGCTCGACCACCAGCGGCTCGTTGTAGACGGGTACCTGGATCAGCACGCGCGGCAGATCGGCGGGGAGGACAGGCGCAGGCTTGTCGTCACGCGGCAGCTCGAAAAGCCAATAGACCAGGTACAGGAAGTAAGCCGCGATCGCGACCTGTGCGGCAAGGCACAGGAGGACGAGCAGATCGATCAGGAAGAGCAGCATGGGCCGCCGCTCTCAGTGATAGTGAATGGGAACTTCGAAGCAGCGGCCGTCCTCGATATGGAGGCGGCGCGAGGCGACGTCGAAGATGCGCTCGTCATGGGTCGACAGGACCACGGCGCACTTGGCGCGCAGCGCGAGGTCCTTCAGCTGGTCGACGACCAGCCGGCCCGACACGCGGTCGAGCGCCGAGGTGGGCTCGTCGGCGATGATGAGGTCGGGCAACCCGATCATGGTGCGGGCGATGGCCACGCGCTGCTGCTGGCCGCCCGACAGCTCGTCGGGCCAGGAGGCCGCCTTGTCGCCCAGGCCCAGCATGGTGAGCAGATGGCGGGCGCGCGGCTCGTCCCAGGCGGGATCGGCCAGCGGTGTCGTGGAAACGCCGGCGATGACGTTCTGCAGCGCCGTGAGCGAAGACAGGAGATTGCGCTTCTGGAACAGGAAGCGGATGCGGTTGCGCAGCTCGTCGAGGCTGGCGCCGTTCAGGCCGACGATGTCGGTGCCGAGCAGACGCAGCTTGCCCTCGGAGGGCTTGCGCATGGTCCCGAGAATGGTGAGCAGGGTCGTCTTGCCCGATCCCGACGGGCCGGTAACGATCACCAGCTCGCCCTCCCGAACCTGCATGTTGATGTCGAACAGCACGTCGACCCGTTGCGGCCCTTCGCCGTAGTGGTGATGGACGTCGACCGCTTCGACGACGGGCGGCCCGAAGCCATGTGTGTCGGTCGTCATGGTCACTCGAACAGCATGATGGGGTCGACCCGCCACAGGCGACGGATGGCGAACAGGCTGGAAACGACGGTCATGATCAGGCAGGCGACCAGGGCGACGACCATTTCCCTGAGGCCCATCGTCATGCCGAGATGCATGGCGGCCTCGGTCGCGCCGTAGACGAACCGCCCCAGCGTGAAGGCGACGAGGAAGGCGGGCGTGATGATGGCGGCGCCGATCTGGCCGATCATGAACAGGAAGAACCACCAGTCGTAGCCCAGGCTCTTCAGGATGGCGTATTCCGGCAGGTAGAAGCGGATGATCTGGTACTGGGCGTAGTAGATGAAGACCATGCCGATCATCACGCCCATCACGAAACCCAGATCCGTGATGTAGCCGACCGGCGTTTCGCGCGACCAATAGGTGCGCTCGCGCTTCTCGAAGTCGCGCAGGGTCAGCACCTCGCCACGTCCCGCGAGGGCCGTGTTCAGTTCCTGGCGGACCGCGTCGACGTCGGAGCCCTTGGCTAGTTGGACGGCGATGAAGGCCGGCCGGTCCGACCACCATGAGCCGAACACCTCCGCCATCGTGTCCTCCGACATGATGATCGAGCCGTCGTTCAGCACGTTGGGGCCGAGCGCAAACGTGCCGACGACGAAGAGCTGGCGAAGAAGACCACGATTGTCGGGGGGGCCCAGCACCTGGAACTCCGGCTTGCCGGGACCGACCTGGTCGGCGAGATCGCCGAAATAGGGGCGCGATTCGCGATCGTAGAGCAGCCGGCGCGCCTCGCGCAGCCGGTAGAGATTGTCCCGCAGTCCGGGAACGTCGATCGCCGGGCGCTCGACATCGACGGCATACCAGGCGATGCGGCGGCCGGACTCCATCCCGGAATGCTTGATGGACATGACGCCTAACCAGAACGGAAGCGTATTGGTGACGGCGGGGTTGGCCGACACGACGTCGGTCATCGACGCCGGTACCTCGGCATGCAGCTGCAACGACTTGAAGCCGTAGGGCACCAGGACGAGGTCGCCCACGACGGACCGGTGAAGGCGGATCGCCGAATCGTAGACGGCGCGCTCGATGCCGAGCTGCGCAAAGATGACGAGGAGGCTTGCCGTCACGCCCGCCAGTGACAGCAGCGTGCTGGTCCGCTGCCGCTTCAACTGCTGGGAACCCAGCGGCATGCTCGTCGCCGTGACGGCGGCGGCCCTCAGCCGCTTCAGCGAGAAGCTGGGCCGCCACTGGAACCACCGCCGCGGCCGCGACGACGGATTGGCTGGCAGCGTGAGAGCCATCAGAGGAAGGTGACGCGAGTCTCGCGGCCCAGGACCTGCGGCATGCTGGACGGGTCGTCGAGCTGGATCTCGACCTGCACGACGCGGGCATCGGTCGAGGAACCGCCATCGGGCTCCATGCGCTGCATCCGCTTCACGGTCGGCGCCACCCGGGAAATCGTGCCCGCGTAGACGGTCGGACTGCCGCGGAACGTCACCTCGACTTTTCCACCGGCGGCGATACGGCCGACATTCAGCTCGTCGACGTCGGCCAGGACGCGCAACTGCGAGAGGTCGACGATCTTGGCGATGCCGTTCGGCGAGATGCGCTCGCCCTGGCGAGTGTAGATCTGGATCACGATACCGTCGAGCGGCGAGCGGACAAGGGCCTGCTCACGCGTGCTGCGGGCGTTGTCGAGCTTCGCCTTGATGATGGCGATGTCGTTGTCGCTCTGCTGCAGGTCGCTCGCGAGCGTTTCCTTCTGGATACGCAGCTTGGCCTGCTCACGCTCGAGGCTCTGCTGCGAGATATTCAGTTCGAGCTGCTTCTGGTCCGGCGGCTTGCCGGAACGCTGCATTTCGAGGACCTTGAGCTTGTTCTCCTCGACGGCCGACCTGACCACGACTTCCTGCATGGCGATCTCGGCCGTGCGGTAGCCGCTGACCATCGCCTCGCGGGCCTTCTCGGTCTTGGCGAGTTCCGCCTCCGAGGTGCGCACGGCGATATCGGCCTTCGGGTAGTTCGAGAGGACGGCAATGACGTCGTTGCGCTTCACCTTCTGGCCGTCGGTCACCTTGAGTTCGATCAGCACGCCGCCGCCCGCCGGATCGCCGGCGATCAGGGCAGTGCCCGAGGGCGCATCGGTATAGCCGCGCGAAATCAGCGGCGCCTGGGGCCTCGGGCCATCCTGGGCACTGCTGGTCTGCCGGCTGGGCATCATCCACAGGATCAGGCCCGCGACGACGATGAACGCGGCCAACCCCGTGGCGCCCCAAGTGAACTTTCTTGCCTGCGCCATAATAGATAGTACCAAAAATCGCCCGGGGACGCTGCCCCTAGTTGGAAGGTGGCCTCTAGAAGGTCGTCGAGGTGATCAGATTGCATCTCAGGACGCCCACGATAGAGAAGGTACGATAGATTGATGTCAGGATC
>JAKFVZ010000591.1 GCA_021732965.1 Reyranella sp. | reverse complement strand
CACGCACTAGTATCGGGAGAAGGTGAAAGCGGAACGCTATGAACGTGCAGATGCCGCAAGGTTGCAGCGTGAAGAGCAGAAGCTCATTCGAGATATGGAGCGCGCGGAAGAAGAAGAGGTCCGCTATAGGCGGCTGCTCGACAAGGCCAAAGCTGAAGCTCAAAGCGTTGTCGGACCGAAGTTGGAGGCATTCCAGGCTCAAGTCGAAATTCTTGAGAAGGACCTTGCGGAAGCCCACGCCAAATTCGAGCGCGCGCAGGCAATGGCCGAACGGACACGCTCCGGTTACGTCTACATCATCTCGAATGTCGGCTCCTTCGGCGATGACGTGGTGAAGATTGGGCTTACCCGTCGCCTCGACCCTGCGGATAGGATCCGGGAGCTGGGGGATGCCAGTGTGCCGTTTCTTTTCGACACGCACGCCATCATCTATAGCGATGACGCTCCCGCGCTCGAACGCGCGCTTCACGCGGAATTTGAGCCCGTCCGCATCAATGCGAAGAATTATCGGAAGGAATTTTTCAAGGCGGGGATCGATGAAGTTGAAAGCGCCGTCAAACGGCTTTCGCCGGACGCGCCATTCTTTAAAGACGTAGAAGCTCAAGAGTATCGAGAGACCTTGGCAAGGCGCAGTGCGGCGCTAGTGGCCCAGGATGCGCAGGCGGCTAGTGCCTTCCCCGAAGCTATCTGACCCCTCCCGCCTTCATCCACCGCCGCTGCTCAGAGCCTGTGAGAAGTCAACGACTTGCTGCCACGTCGCCGGGGCTGTGAACTTTCAGCACATCGCGACGCCCATCGTACTACGCGGCGAGCGAACTTTCCAGAGGCCGCATACGGAGGAGAGCATATGCGGTTGGTGAGTGGCTCCGCCCATTCTTGCGGATTAGCCAACAAGTTAGAGACCGCGTTGCAAGCCACGTCAGCACCGTTTCAGCTTGCAGGCGATTTACGTATCCAACCGTGGTTTCACCAGTCATCATTCTCACCGCATTCGGGTCGCGGGGATTTTCGGGCTCCGGCACCAGTTCCAGTTTCGCTCCTTCGATGACTGCTGTGTTGTTTGACGTCTGATGTCGATAGCCGGCAATCTCCACGACGATATCGCAGGCAACCGCATTTGGATCGAGGCGATCGATCAAGGCGAAGCCGTCGCTGGGCAATCGAGCCGCAGTTAGTGCCAGCAACGTCATAGGCGGCAACGTCGCGCCCCGATAACGAAACAGCTCAAGATAGCTCGGGAAGTCAGAACGTGTTGATGGTGGCAGACGGCGCAGGAACGCAGCCATCACATCTTCGGAGAACTCTGGCCCCTTGTCGCGCGGCGATCCAAAGGCGGGGTAGCCACGATATCCAAGTTTCTCCAACTCAGCATGATCGCGCTTCAGATTGAGATGTCGAAACTCGTCGCCTTGGAAATATCGGAAGGTGGGCACTGGCGTATGGGCAGATAGAAGGCCGACCGCCCAACGAGTGCGGTCCTCGACTTCCTCCGGAGCTCGCCAGCTAAGCGTAAGCTCCAGGGGGGTAGGAGGTGCCTCGACCCATGCATCCATCTCAGTCTCCTACGGGAGCGCCGCCAAGAGCGCATCTCTCCTTGCCCGAAGTTGGGCCGCTACGAACTGAGCGCGCTGCTCGGTGAATGGTACCGAATAGTCGAAGGTTCGACACCACGAAACCAAGTCATTGACCTCCTCATTGTGGATGTTTGCGACGCGCTTCATGGTGCCCGCGACTCCTCTGACTCGTTCCGCGAACAGTCGGCACAGGTTGATATGTTGGGCAGTGGAACTGTCCCCGGACACCCAACCACAGTGATGCTTGCCGCCAGCAAGGTAGGCCTGCACGCCCTCTGGCTCGGTGTATGCCGGCAATTTCGACTCGGGGAGGAGGTATCCGAAGCTAGTCCCGTTGTCGTACGCGGGAGCCATAGAGTAGGTGACCAAGTTGTTTTCCCCCGGCACGGCCAAAAAACCCCAGTTTTCAGAGTGTCTGTCGGTATTGCCGATCATTGCGTCGAAGCTCAGCGTCTGTGCCCACCAGAAACGTGAATCGTGAGCTTTCTGGAAGCGGCACACTTCGACATTGTCCTTCAAGCTTCCTCGCTTGTGATTGATTGAGAAGCGGTAGGCCTGAAGGCGCTCGATGCCATGGATCAGCCTCGTCGGAGGGCGGTCGACGTAGCCATAAAAGAACTCAATCAACACGCCTGGGCTGCCGTTGCGCGGTCCCGTGGCGAGAAAGGCTGGCGGTACGGGCACGCCCACACTGCGACCGAACTCGTAAGCGAGGACCTCCGACCAAATCTGCAAAAGGCTACGGCCTTCTGGCTCCTTGAAGAGGTATCGGTGGCCGCCGATCAGGAAGCGATGGGGGGCAGGCGATGGGCAAATGAGTATCCGCTTGGGCTTCTGGCCCATCGGACTGATCGGGAATTCATTATCTGGCTCCCAGTCGTTCAGGTTCACAACTTCGCTCGGCAGCTGCCTGAACTTCGGCTCCGCAATCGGCATCATGCTGCTGCTTCCCCCGTGCTTCCCCGGAAAAAACGAAGGGGTCAGCCCTTGCGAGCTAACCCCTTGTTCTTATTGGTGGAGCCAAACGGGATCGAACCGTTGACCTCTACAATGCCATTGTAGCGCTCTCCCAGCTGAGCTATGGCCCCGAAATCCTTGGGAAGGCGGGAGGTATAGTTAATGCCTCGCGCGCTTGCAACTGCCTCTAGCGGTCGCCCTCTCCCTTGTCGTCGACTTCGACCTCAACCTCGATATCGTCCTCGTCATCGTCCAGGTCGTCCGCCGTCAGCGCGTCGTCGCCGTCCGCATCGGGCAGGTCGTCGCCGTCCAGATCGTCGACCTTCTTCTTGGCGGCCGCGGCCTTGGCCGCTGCCGCTGCCGCGGCGGCTGCCGCTGCTGCCGTCGCCGCGGCGGCGCCGCGACCCCGGCGAACCTTCACGAAGTCCTCGCGATCGTGCTCACGCCCGCACTTCGGGCATTTGATCGGGCTCTTGTTCAGGTCGTAGAAGCGCGCTGCGCAGCTCTGGCAGGTGCGTTTGGTGCCCCAGCTTGCTTTGACCACGCTGAATCTCCTGCAAATAAGCTGGAATCGGCCGAACGGGCCGCGAGGGAGGGCGTATGTCACGCGTCTTTCACCCTGTCAAAACCAAATTCCGGCGTGCTAGGACGGCGCCGCGCCGCCGTGCGGCCTTCCGTCCGACCTTCTGCCGTGGAGTCCGCCCTGTCCGCTCACGCCGCTCCGGCCAAGCTGATCGCCCGTCCCGTGGACCGGTTGCAGGGACGCGTCCGGGCGCCCGGCGACAAGTCGGTCTCCCATCGTTCCCTGATGTTCGGCGCGCTTGCGCTGGGCGAAACGAAGATCACCGGCCTGCTGGAGGGCGAGGACGTGCTCGCAACCGCCGCCGCGCTGCGGGCGATGGGCGCGCAGGTCGACCATGAAGGCGGCGGTGCATGGCGCGTGCGCGGATTTGGCGTCGGCGGCGCGCGCGAGCCCGACAATGTGCTCGACCTCGGCAATTCCGGCACCTCGGCCCGCTTGCTGTCAGGTATCCTGGCCAGCCACCGCTTCACCAGCTTCATGACCGGCGACGCCTCGCTGCGCCGCCGCCCGATGCAGCGGGTCATCGTGCCGCTGTCGCAGATGGGCGCCCGCTTCGAGGCGCGCGAGGGCGGCCGCATGCCGCTCGCCATCGTCGGCACCGACGAGATGGTGCCGATCGAATACCGCCTCCCAGTGGCCTCGGCCCAGGTAAAGAGCGCCATCCTGCTGGCGGGCCTGAACACCACCGGCGAGACCACCGTGATCGAGCCCGAGGCCACGCGCGATCATACCGAGCGCATGCTGCGCCATTTCGGCGCCGAGGTGCGTGTCGGTCCGGCCGAGGGCGGCGGCAAGCGCATCACCGTGGTCGGCTGGCCCGAACTCAAGGCGCGCGACATCGTCGTGCCGGGCGATCCCTCGTCGGCGGCCTTCGCGGTCGTGGCGGCGGCGATCCGGCCGGGCAGCGACGTGACGGTCGAGAATGTCGGCCTGAACCCGCTGCGCGCCGGCCTCTACGAGACGCTGCGCGAGATGGGCGCCGACATCACCGAGGAGAATCGCCGCGAGGTCGGCGGCGAGCCGGTGGCCGACCTGCGCGTCAGGGGCGGCGAGCTGATCGGCGTCGAGGTGCCGCCGGAGCGCGCGCCCTCGATGATCGACGAGTATCCCATCCTGGCCGTCGCGGCCGCCTGCGCCCGCGGCACCACGCGGATGCTGGGCCTCGCTGAGCTGCGGGCCAAGGAAAGCGACCGGCTGGCCAGCGTCTCGGCCGGGCTGACGGTCAACGGCGTCCGCCACGAGATGGGCGCCGACACGCTGTTCGTGCACGGTACCGGCGCGGCGCCGGCGGGCGGCGGGACGGTCGTCACCCATCTCGATCATCGCATCGCCATGGCGTTCCTCGTGCTGGGGCTGGCCTCGCGCGAGGGCGTGGCGGTCGACGACGGCTCGCCGATCGACACCAGCTTCCCCGGCTTCGCCCGCCTGATGGGCGCCCTCGGGGCCCGGATCGAGGCGGCGTGACGAAGGCCCCCGTCATAGCGATCGACGGGCCCTCCGCCGCCGGCAAGGGCACGCTGGCGCGGCGCCTGGCGGCTCATTTCGGCCTGCCCCATCTCGATACCGGCCTGCTTTACCGCGCGGTCGGGCTGAAGGCGGAAAAGACCGGGCGGCCGCCGGATGAGGTTGCAGCCGGGCTGGAGCCGGCTGACCTCTCCAATCCCGAGCTGCGCACCGACGTGGCGGGCCAGGCTGCCTCGAAGGTCGCGGCGCTGCCGGAGGTTCGGGCCAAGCTGTTGGATTTCCAGAAGAAATTCGCGAGTCAGGCCTCCGGGGCCGTGCTCGACGGACGCGACGTGGGCACCGTGATCTGCCCGGGGGCTCCGATAAAGCTGTTCGTGACGGCCAGCGCCGAAGCGCGGGCGGAACGGCGGTACCGGGAGTTGCGCGCCAAGGGGGTGGACACTATAAAGCCGCGCGTTCTTGCCGAGATGGCGGAGCGGGACCGTCGCGACAGCGAACGGGCGGCAGCACCACTCAAAGCCGCACCCGATGCTTACCACCTCGATACCAGCGACATGGATGCCGATGCGGCCTTCGCCGCCGCTTTGGCGTTCATCGAGCGCAAGGGCTTTCGATCTTCCGGGCCGTAAGTCGCCGCCGGCGGATCGAAGACTTCCAGCGGCGATTGCGCCGGGACGTGTCGTCCCTGCGTCGGTGTTTCAAGGCAGTGGATCCGCCGGACTTAACCGGTTGGCCGACGGGGCAGGTGTCCCGGGATCGATGATGGAGAGTTCTACATGGCAAAGGGCAGCGCCCTCCGTAAACCCGCGAACGACACGTCGAGCGACGAGTTCGCAGCACTTCTCGACGAATCGCTGGGCGGTTCGACGAGCTTCGAAGGACAGGTCGTCAAGGGCCGCGTCATTCGCATCGCCAACGATTTCGTCACCATCGACGTCGGCTTGAAGTCCGAGGGCCGCGTTGCCCTGCGTGAGTTCGCCAACGGCGGCACCGGGGCCCCCGAGGTCAAGGAAGGCGACACCGTCGACATCTTCGTCGACCGCATGGAAAACAAGGAGGGCGAAGCCGTCCTGTCGCGCGACAAGGCTCGCCGCGAAGAGGCCTGGACCGTTCTCGAGAAGGCGTTCACCGACCAGGAACGCGTCATGGGCACGATCTTCGGCCGCGTGAAGGGTGGCTTCACGGTCGACCTGTCGGGCGCCGTGGCCTTCCTGCCCGGCAGCCAGGTCGACGTGCGCCCGGTGCGCGACGTCGGCCCGCTGATGGGCCAGGCCCAGCAGTTCGCGATCCTCAAGATGGACCGCCGCCGCGGCAACATCGTCGTGTCGCGCCGCGCCGTCATGGAAGAGACCCGCGCCGAGGACCGTACGCGCCTGATGGGCGCCCTGTCCGAGGGCCAGGTGCTCGACGGCGTCGTCAAGAACATCACCGACTACGGCGCGTTCGTGGATCTGGGCGGCGTCGACGGCCTGCTGCACGTCACCGATATCGCCTGGAAGCGCATCAACCATCCGTCGGAAGCCCTCACCATCGGCCAGCAGGTCAAGGTGCAGGTCGTCCGCTTCAACCCCGAGACGCAGCGTATCTCGCTCGGCATGAAGCAGCTGATGAGCGATCCGTGGGACGGCGCGGGTGCGAAGTACCCGGTCAACCTCAAGCTCAAGGGCCGCGTCACCAACATCACCGACTACGGCGCGTTCGTCGAGCTGGAGCCGGGTGTCGAGGGTCTGGTCCACGTCTCCGAGATGAGCTGGACCAAGAAGAACGTGCACCCCGGCAAGATCGTGTCGACCTCGCAGGAAGTCGAAGTGATGGTGCTGGACGTCGACATGTCCAAGCGCCGCATCTCGCTCGGCCTCAAGCAGTGCATGGCCAACCCGTGGGAGAGCTTCGCCGAGCAGTTCCCGGCCGGCACCGAGATCGACGGCGAGGTCCGCAACATCACCGAGTTCGGCCTGTTCGTGGGCCTGCCCGGCGACATCGACGGCATGGTCCATCTCAGCGACCTGAGCTGGGACAAGGCTGGCGAGGAGGCGATCCGCGACTTCAAGAAGGGCGACCAGGTCAAGGTCAAGGTTCTCGACGTCGACATGGACAAGGAGCGCATCTCGCTCGGCATCAAGCAGCTTGCCAACGACCCCGTGGGACGGCGCGGGTGCGAAGTACCCGGTCAACCT
>JAKFVZ010000127.1 GCA_021732965.1 Reyranella sp. | reverse complement strand
CCAACACCGGCTCGGACCTGGCGAGCCTGCGCACGCGCGCTGTGCTCGAAGGCGATACCTACAGGATCAACGGCAACAAGACCTGGATCACCCACGCCGCCCGCGCCGACATCATGACCCTGCTGGAGCGCAGCGATGCCTCGAAGCCCGGCTACCAGGGCCTGTCCATGTTCCTGGCCGAGAAGCCGCGCGGCACGGACGCCGAGCCGTTCCCGGCCAAGGGCATGAGCGGCGGCGAGATCAAGGTGCTCGGCTATCGCGGCATGAAGGAATACGAGATCGGCTTCGACGGTTTCGAGGTGCCGGCCGCCAACCTGCTGGGCGAGAAGGAAGGGCAGGGCTTCAAGCAGCTGATGGCGACCTTCGAGAGCGCACGCATCCAGACCGCGGCCCGCGCCGTCGGCGTGGCGCAGAACGCGCTCGAACTCGGCCTGCGCTATGCCAAGGAGCGAATCCAGTTCGCCAAGCCGCTCTATGCGTTCCCGCGCGTCGCCGGGAAGATCGCGTGGATGGCGGTCGAGACCATGATCGCCCGCCAGCTCACCTACTTCGCCGCGCGCGAGAAGGACTCCGACCGGCGTTGCGACATCGAGGCGGGCATGGCCAAGCTGCTCGCCGCGCGCGTCGCCTGGAGCAACGCCGACAACGCGCTGCAGATCCACGGCGGCAACGGCTATGCGATGGAGTATCCCGTCAGCCGCGTCCTGTGCGACGCCCGCATCCTCAACATCTTCGAGGGCGCGGCCGAGATCCAGGCGCAGGTCGTCTGTCGCGGCCTGATCGAGGGACGCAACTAGAGTCTCTCCGCTTCAAGTTCACCCACACCACCTCATCCTGAGGAGGCCCGAAGGGCCGTCTCGAAGGATGGGCAACAGACATTGTGCTCGTTCCCATGCTTCGAGACGCGCTCCTGCGGAGCGCTCCTCAGCATGAGGTTGGTGTTGATGATTCCGACAAGCGCAGACTTTTTCAGTCGCGCTTGTCCGCCACGTTGATGCCCATGACCTTCTTGGCCGGGTACTTCTTGAAGGTGCCCAGGTGGCCGCGCATACCGAGCTGGAACGCCTCGACGTAAGCGAGCTTGCGCGTCAGGTAGTTGTGCTGCTCTTTCGGATCCAGATAGAGATTGAACAGCTTCGGATAGGCGTAGCGCTCCAGCACGCCGGTGAAGCCGCCGGTGCCGAACGCGTCCGTCGCATTGTCGCTCGTGGCAGACAGCACCATCTTGTATTCGCCGCAGCGCAGGCCGGAGAAGGTCTGGCTGAGCCAGTAATAGTGATACTTGCGGTTGGACAGGCCGTCGGGCGCCAGCAGGAACGAGCTCTGGTCGACGCCGTCGATGTAGCGGTCCGACGGCAGGAGGTCCGAGGCGCCGGCCAGGCCGAGCGCCGTCGGCACGATGTCGTTGAAGTCGAACAGCCCGTCGCTCTGGCGGCCGGCCTCGATCGTGCCCGGCCAGTACATCAAACCGGGGACGCGCACGCCGCCTTCCCAGGTCGAGCCCTTGGCGCAACGGAACGGCGTGAAGGCGGCGTCCGGCCAGGTCTCCATGTGCGGACCGTTGTCAGACGAGATGAAGATCAGCGTGTCCTCGAGCTGGCCCGACTTGCGCAGCGCCTCGACGAGGCGGCCCATGATCTCGTCCAGTTCGAGCAGCGTGTCCTTGTAGGGATGCCTGGCCGGCGATTTGCCGAGGAACTTCTCGCCCGGATAATTGTCGAAGTGCGCGCCGCGCGTGCAGTGATAAAGCAGCCATGGCTTGTCCGACCTGGCCTGCTTCTCGATGAAGGCCTCGGAATACCTGCACCACTTCTCGTCGAGTTCCGAGAGGACCGGAATCGTGACCTCCTCGACGTTGGTCAGCTCCTCGCCCTTCTTCGCGTGCACGAAGCAGCGGTTGAACGGCATGTTCTTGATCCACTCGGTGCGCGCGTCCGAGTAGACGATCTCGGGGAAGAAATGCGGATCGCGCCATTCGGTGTACATGTCGGACACGGAAAGGAAGCCGTAGAAATCATCGTAGCCGACGTGCTGCGGCTGGCTTTCGACATTCTCGCCGAGATGCCACTTGCCGACGGCCTGGGTCGTGTAGCCGGCCTGGCCGAGCAGCATCGGGAGCGTGATCTCGCCCTGCAGACCGCCCGGTTCGCCATACATCGGCGGACGATGCAGGCCATGGCGGTTGGGTACGCGGCCCGTGTGGAGCGTCGCGCGCGAGGGCGAGCACGACGGTTCCGAATAGCACGACGTGAGCTGCAGGCCGCCGCGCGCGATCTTGTCGAAGTTGGGAGTCGGCGCACCGACCGCAACGCCGCCGCCATAGCAGCCGAAATCGCCCCAACCGACATCGTCCATCAGGTAGATCAGGATGTTCGGCTTCTTCTTGCGCGCCGCGAGCTTGCGTGCCGCTGCTTCGACGTCGGCCTTGTGCACGAAGCCGGGCTCGAGATGGGCCGCCTTGCGGACGGTCTGCGTGGCAATGGCGTCGAAGCTCGTCATGTTTCCTCTCTTCGTTTGGCCGCACGCTACTAGCTTGCGGCGTCCGTGGCGATGGCGCGGGCGAGCGCATTGAGCGGTGCGCCGAATCGCGCACCGGCTTCGGCTTCGTTCATCGCGGAGCGAACGAAGCGCATGGAGATACAACCCATCACCCGATCGTTCTTGCGGATCGCGACGGCGATGCCTTGCAACCGCCCCGGTCGTGGCAGGTCCGCGAAGGCGTATCCGTCGCGCCGGATACGGGCGAAGGCGGCCGCGAGCTTGGCATCGTAGCGTACGCCGAGGTCGCGCAGGATGGCACGGCGTTCGTCTTCGGTCGTGAAGGCGAGCCAGGCGCGGCCGAGTGCGCCCGACAGGATCGGGCTGCGGCGCTGCAGGGCCATGCGCTCGAACGATAGCGGGCTCTCCGCCGCGGTCGAATAGCGGATGGTGATCGCGCGATGGCTGATCGAGCCCAGATAGAGCGGCCAGCCGTGCTGCTGCGTGAAGCGGTGCATGTGCGGCGCGGCGACATCGACGAAGCGATCGATGAAGCGGATGCCCTGTGCGAGGCCCAGCACGCGGTCGGTAAGGCGATAGCCCATCAGGCGCGAGACCTGGGTGGCATATCCCAGCTCGACCAGCGTATTGAGCAGGCGCGCCACGGTCGGCCGTGGCAGGCCGGTCTCCTCGGCCAGCACGGCAATGGTGCCGTGCGGGCGCCGGCTCAGCGCTTCGAGGATCGCGAAACTGCGGCGGATGGGCTCGATTGGCATGGCCTCGACGCTATTCCGTAATATGGACTCTGTCGACTTAAGGTCGGCGGCCCAGTGCAAAAGCGTCTACGCTCTCTTCAACCAAGAAGAGATCGAGGAAACATGTTCGGCAGACGAAAGTTCGGGATGGGACTGGGCACGGCGGCATTCGCGGCGCCGACGATCGTTCGGGCGCAGAAGTTTCCGACGGGCCGCGTCACGATGGTGGTACCGTTCCCGGCAGGCGCGGCGACCGATATCAGTGCCCGCGTCTATGCCGAGCGGCTCTCGGCGCTGTGGGGGCAGCCCGTGGTGATCGACAACAAAGGCGGGGGCAACGGTATTCCGGCGGCCGAATCGGTCGCGCGCGCCAGGCCGGATGGCCTGACCCTGTTCGCCACCTCGGCCATGACGCAAGTCGTCAACCCGGCGATCTACGACAAGCTGCCCTACGATCCGATCGTCGACTTCGCGCCGATCTCGCGCATGGGTACCTCGCCCTTCGTGCTGTTGGTGGACAGGAACAGTCCCATCAATACGGCGGCCGAACTGACGGCGAAGCTGAAAGCCGAGCCCGGCAAGCACAATTACGGCGCCGGCGCGCTGCCCGCCCGCGTGGCGTCGGAACTGTACAAGATGGCGGCGGGCGTCGACGCGGTCTATGTCGGCTACAAGAGCAACCCGCAGGCCATACCCGACGTGCAGAGCGGCCTGCTTACCTTCATGATGATCGACACGGTCAACGCCAAGATCGCCATGGACCGCGGCGCGCTGAAGGGATTGTTCGTCACCGACAGCGAACGCTATGCGGCCGTGCCCGCCATGCCGACGGCGGCGGAAGCGGGGCTTCCCGACGTCCTGCTGACGACCTGGACGGGGTTCTATGCGCCCCGGGGAACGCCGGCGGAGATCGTCAACCGGATCAATGCCGACCTCTACACCGTGTCAGAGATGCCGGAAGTCATCGAGCGGCTGGCGGCGCTGGGTGGAACGCCGAAGCTCATGCGACCGGCCGAATTCGCAGCCTTCGCCAGCGCCGAGAAGGAGCGCTGGGGCAGGATCATTCGTCGCGCCAACATCAAGGTCGAGTAGGAGAGACTCATGTCAGGATTCCTGAACGCCAACGCCGGGCCGCGCTATCGGCACAATGCCGACGAGAGCGCACCGTACGAGACCATCACCCTCGACAAGCTGACGCCGATCCTCGGCGCGGAGATCAGCGGGATCGATCTCAGCAAGCCGCTGTCCAACCGGCAGCAGGACGAGATCCATCGAGCGCTGGCAGAGAACCTCGTGATCTTCTTTCGCGACCAGCACATCAGCCATGACGAGCACATGGCCTTCGGCCGCCTGTTCGGCGACCTGCACACCCATCCGGCGGCGCCGAGCGAGCCCGGCAAGCCCGAGCTGATGATCATCCACGCCGACAAGGACTCGCCGCGCGCCAACGGCGAGGGCTGGCACACCGACGTGAGCTGCGACCTCGAGCCGCCGATGGGCAGCATTCTCTACATCAAAAAGTGCCCGCCCAAGGGCGGCGACACGCTGTTCGCCAGCATGTATGCCGCCTACGAGGCGCTGTCGGACCGCATGAAGACCTATCTCGACGGCCTGACCGCGGTCCATGACGGCGAGTCGGTCTATCGCGGCCTCTACAAGAACTACAACATCGCCGATAAGCCGCAGTATCCGCGGGCCGAGCATCCGGTCGTGCGGACGCACCCCGTGACCGGCAAGAAGGCGCTCTACGTCAATCGCGGCTTCACCCGCTCGCTGGTCGGCCTGCCGCGCGACGAGAGCGACGCGATCCTGCGGTATCTCTACGAGCACATGGAAAGCCCGCTCTTCCAGTGCCGGTTCCGCTGGCAGGAGAATTCCATCGCCTTCTGGGACAATCGCTGCGTCCAGCATCGCGCGATGTGGGACTACTGGCCGCACACCCGCAGCGGAAACCGCGTCACGGTGGCAGGCGACAAGCCTTACTGATACTCCTCGGGGCGTGCTGGTCATATTCGATTGCGACGGGGTGCTGGTCGACAGCGAGCCCCTCGCCAACACCTGCTTCGCCCGTGCGCTCCAGCGCGAGGGACTCGACTGGAGCGTCGAGGAAACGATGCGCCGCCTGATGGGGCGCTCGATGAAATCCTGCGTGGAAATCGTCGAGGGCGAACTCGGCCGTGCGCTGCCGGCCGATTTCGTCGACCACCTGCAGGTCGACACGCTGCAGGTCTTCCGTGACGCGCCGCTGCAGCCAGTGACCGGCGTCGTCGAGGCGATCGATGCGATCGAGGCGGCGGGCATCGCAACCTGCGTCGCCAGTTCCGGCGGGCTCGACAAGATGCGGGTCACGCTCGGCATCACCGGTCTTTGGTCTCGCTTCGAGGGGCGCATCTTCAGTTCGAGCCAGGTGCCGCGCGGCAAGCCGTTTCCCGATCTCTTCCTTCACGCCGCCATTCAGATGAACGAGCAGCCGTTCGCCTGCACGGTGGTGGAAGACTCGCTGCCGGGCATCCAGGCGGCGCGTTTCGCCGGCATGCGCGCACTGGCCTATGTCGGCGCCCCGCACACCGACGCGGCTGCCTTGCAGGCGGCCGGCGGCAAGCCCTTCGAATCGATGTCTTCGCTGCCGATGCTGGCATGGGCGCCTCGGGTATGAGCCGGACAGGCTCCTGGTCGATGGGCGCCGGGATCGGCGAGCGCGTCGTCGTCGTGGGAGCCGGCATGGCCGGGCTGGTCGCGGCACGGCTGCTGCACGATTCGGGATTCGTCGTGACTGTACTCGAAGCCCGCGGCCGCATCGGTGGCCGGACCTGGACCGACGATCGCGTCGGCGCACCGGTCGATCTCGGCGGATCCTGGGTGCATGGCGTCGATGGCAATCCGCTCACCCTGTGGTGCGGGAAGCTCGGCATCGAGCTGGTCGAGTCGCAGGGCGAACGTCTGCTGATAGACAAGCGCGCGACCTCGCCGACGCGGGAAGGCCAGCGACGCCGCGCGGTGATGGGCCGGATGGCCTTCAAGGCCGCCATCGAATGGGCGGGCTGGAAGAGCAAGGCGCTGACCCGCGTTCGCGGACCGCGCTCGATCTCCGTGCGGGAGGCCGTCGAGCCGTTGCTCACCGCATCGTGGCTGCCGGCAATCGACCGTCTGGTCGTGGCCACGTTCGTGGAGATGAGCGAGGGCGTGCAGAGCGCGCCCTGGGACGCTGTGGCCGCGGAGGAGTGGTTCCCGACCGAAGGCCTCGAGCGCAATGCGCAGCCCAGGGGCGGCTACAAGCAACTGATCGACGACGTCGCGCCCGGCCTCGACATCCGCATCGGCACCGCGGTCGAGCGCGTGGCCTGGAGAGGCGATGGCGTGACGGCGATCCTGCAGGACGGCCAGCGCATCGACGCGGATCGCGCGGTGATCGCCGTGCCGGTCGGGCTGCTGCGCGCGGGCCTGCCGGCGCTCGATCCCGCGCCGCCGGAGTTGCAGCGCATCGCCATCGGCCGCCTCGGCTATGGCGCGGGCATTCTGGGCAAGAT
>JAKFVZ010000703.1 GCA_021732965.1 Reyranella sp. | reverse complement strand
GATGAAAGCGAGTCCGCCAATCGGCGCCACGGCGCCGAACCATCGCGGGCCGCCGAACGACAGGGCGTACAGCGCGCCCGGGAACAGGACGCTGCCCACGAGGAAGAGCCAAAGCGCGACCAGCGCCAGGCGTACGTTGAGCAGTTCAGCGCCAGCCAGGGCGCAGACGCCCAGCATCGCGAGCGCATGGACCATCTGATAGTGGCTGCCGGTCTGCAGCCAGTCCTTCGCCTTGAGGCCTGCTTACGTACGCAGGTCGAGCCCGTGCGCGGCGAAGGCGCCGACGATGACCGAAATCGCGCCGCTGAGCGCGGCGACGACGATCCAGATCCGCGCGGCCTCACCCATAGGTCTACTGCAGCGGCCGGGTCGGACGCCCGCCAGCGGTCATGCCGCCGTCGATCACCAGCTCCTGGCCGGTGATGTAGTTGCCGGCGTCGGTACACAGGAACAGCACGCCGTTGGCGATGTCCTGCGCCTCGCCGACACGGGGCAAAGGCACCGAAGCCGCCGCACGCTCGCGCGGATCGATCGGCGCATTGCGGCGGTTGCCTTCGGCGCCGGTCGGGATCTTCTCCCAGATCGGCGTGGCGATGATGCCGGGATGGATGGAGTTGCAGCGGATGTTGTCGGCCGCATGCTCCAGTGCCACCGACTTGGCCAGCAGACGCACGCCGCCC
The DNA here is from genome assembly GCA_021732965.1 of Reyranella sp. Lineage (GTDB taxonomy): Bacteria > Pseudomonadota > Alphaproteobacteria > Reyranellales > Reyranellaceae > Reyranella. The sequence goes on along the minus strand of JAKFVZ010000703.1, from coordinate 6,090 downwards.
TTGGTCGCCGAATAGGCCGCGAGGCCCGGCGCGCCGCGCAGGCCGGCCACCGAGGACATCAGCACGATCGAACCGCCACCACCGCGCTGCATCGCCGGGATCGAATGCTTGATGGAGAGGAACACGCCATCGAGGTTGATCGCCTGCTGACGCTGCCAGTCGGCGAGAGTCATCGTGGCGATCGGCGACATGATGCCGATACCGGCATTGGCCACCATGATGTCGAGGCGGCCGTAGCGTTTCTCGGCCTCGGCGATCACGCCGGGCCACGCCGCCTCGTCGCGCACGTCGTGGCGCATGTACTGCGCCTTGCCGCCCGCTTTGGTGATCCGGTCGACGACACCCTTGCCGAGGGTGTCGTCGATGTCCGTGATGAGAACCGCAGCGCCCTCGCGCGCCAGCGTTTCGGCACAGGCCTCACCGATGCCCGAGGCACCGCCCGTGACGACGGCAACCTTGCCCGCGACCTGTGCCATGGAAACGCTCCCTTAGCGGTTCTTCCAGTTGCCGGGGCGCTTCTCGGCGTACGACTTGACGCCTTCCTTGAAGTCCTCGGTCTTGCGCGTCCACTCCTGCTCGGTCAGCTCGCGCTCGGTGGCCGCTTCCGCCGCATCGGCGAAGCCACGGCGCATCGTCTCGCGGGTCGACATCACCGCGAGCGGCGCGCTCTCGGCGATCTCCTGCGCGAGCTTGATCGCTTCCTTGCGCACGTCGGCGAGCGGCGCCAGCACGTCGGCCAGGCCCCACGCCACCGCCTCTTCGCCGCCGACGCGGCGGCCGGTCAGGAACATCAGGTTCGCCTTCTGCTGGCCGATCAGGCGCGGCAGCGTGAAGGTCAGCGAGAAGCCCGGATGGAAGCCCAGGCGGGTGAAGTTGGCGGCGAAACGCGCCTCGGGGGCGGCGACACGGAAGTCGGGCGCCAGCGCAAGGCCGAGACCGCCACCGATGGCCGGTCCCTGGATCGCCGCGACGCTCGGCTTCTTCGCGCGGAAAATGCGGGTCGCTTCCTTGTAGAGATGCTTGCCGCTCTCGTTCGCGCCGGTCTGCGGGCGATTGGCGAAATCGGCGCCCGCGCAGAACGACTTGCCCTGCGCGCACAGCACGTAGGCGCGGATCTTGTCGTCGCGATCGAAGGCTTCGAAGGCATCGGCGATCTGGTTGATCAGCGAGTTGTCAAAGAAGTTGTGCGGCGGCCGCTGAATCTCGACGATTCCGACTGCACCGTCGGTGCTGATGCCGAGATCCTTGAAGGTGGCGCTCATAGGTTTTCTCCCTCGTTGAAAATCCGGTTAACTTGGGCCGGATACTGCCCCGGCGAGGGGCACGCGTCGATACGGGAGGACAGAGAATGCCGCAAAGCGAACGTCACGCCCTGGTGCTGGGCGGAGGCACGATGGGCGTCGGAATCATCGCCATGTTCCTGGGTGGCGGCTGGAAGGTGGACGTCGTGTCGCGCTCCACCTCGACCCGCGACGGGCTGCCCGCGGCGACCGCCCGGGCACTCAAGGCCATGGGCAAGTCGGACGATGTTTCAGGTCTCGCGACCTGCGCCACCCTCGAGGAGGCTCCTTGGCCCAAAATCGACATCGCCGTCGAGACCGTCACGGAGGACCTCGCTCTCAAGCAGAAGATTTTCGCCGACATGGAGCGGCTGTCCCGTCCCGGCGTGCCGCTGACCTCCAATTCGTCGAGCTTCCCGATCAGCGAGATCGGCAAGGGATTGAAAACCCAGGACCGCATGATGGGCCTGCACTTCTTCATGCCCGCCCACCTGATCCCGCTGGTCGAGGTCGTGCGCTCCGTCCACACCGATATCGCGCTCGCCGAAAAGGTCGGCGCGATCATGAGCGAACTCGGCAAGCGGCCGGTCCAGGTGAAGAAGGACGTGATCGGCTTTTTGGGCAACCGCATCCAGGGCGCGCTGATGCGCGAGGCGCTGTGGCTGATCGAAGAGGGTGTCGCCTCGCCGGAAGACATCGACGCTACGGTGCGTCTCTCCTTCGGCTTCCGCTACGCCGCCGCCGGCCCGATCACCCAGAAGGAACATTCCGGCTGGGACACGACCTGCGCGGTCGCCAAAATCATCTGGCCCGACCTCAACAATTCGGACGGCCCGCCGCCGGTCCTGCAGCGCAACGTCGACCAGGGCCGCATCGGCTTCAAGACCAAGGGCGGCTTCTTCGACTGGGACGAGGCCTCGATGGCAAAAGAGCGCGCCCGGTACGAGCGCGCTCTTTCGAAGTGCCTGGAGATCTTCCGCGAGGAAGGGATCGTCTAGCTAGGCGGCGCGACCCCGGCCGCGGCCACCACCACCGCCGCCGCCGCCACCGCCGAAGCGGCGGCCCTTCCACTGGGGACGCGGGCCCTGCGGACGATCGCCGTAGGGACGCTCACCCTGCGGGCGGTCGCCGTGCGGGCGGGGCGCATACTGGCCACCGCCGCCATTGTGATTGGGACGATCACCCTGGGGACGATCCGCCTGCGCGCGATCGAAGCGGTCGCCCTGCGGACGATCACCATAGGGACGATCGCCATGAGGACGGTCACCACGGGGACGGTCGCCGAACGGGCGATCTCCCTGCGGGCGCGGACCACGCGGACGATCACCGTAGGGGCGATCACCCTGCGGACGATCACCGCGCGGGCGCTCGCCCTGGGGAGCGTCGCGATAGTCGCCGCCCCGGAACTGATTGTCGGCATGCGCCGGCGGACGGTCGCCGCGCGAGCGATCGTGGTTGGCACGGTCGCCGAACGAGCGATGACCGCCCGGACGACCGCCACCACCGGGACGGCCTCCGCCACGCGGACCACCACGGCCCTCACGGGGACGCTCGTCGCGCTCGCGATCGTCGTCTTCGCTGCGGGCACGCATCGGCGGGGCCGGCGGCATGTCCTCGTTGGCCGGCGTCGGCACGACGGGAATGCGCTGGTTGGTCAGCCGCTCGATGCCCTTGAGCTGGCCGCGCTCGCTGCCGTCGCAGAACGAGATCGCGATGCCCGAGGCGCCGGCGCGCGCGGTGCGGCCGATGCGATGGACGTAGCTCTCGGCATCGGCCGGCAGCTCGAAGTTGATGACATGGGTCACGCCCTGCACGTCGATGCCGCGCGAGGCGAGATCGGTCGCGACCAGCACGCGGGCCTTGCCGCGCGCGAAGTTGTCGAGCGCCTTCTGGCGGGCGTTCTGCGACTTGTTGCCGTGGATCGCCTCGGAGCGCACGCCGCGGTCTTCCAGCGCCTCGGCGACGCGGTTGGCGCCGCGCTTGGTGCGCGTGAAGATGATGACCCGCTCGAGGCTCTCGTCCGTCAGGAGATGGTTGAGCAGGGTGCGCTTGTTGCCGGCGTTCACGAAGTAGACGCGCTGGTCGATCTTCTCGACGGTGCGGCCCTGCGGCGCGATCTCGACCTTCTCCGGGTTCTTGAGAATTTCCGCGGAGAGCTTGGCGATGTCGTTCGGCATCGTCGCCGAGAACAGCAGGGTCTGCCGGTTCTTGGAGACCGAGGCCGCGATGCGGCGGACGTCGCGGATGAAGCCCATGTCGAACATGCGGTCGGCTTCGTCGAGGACGAAGAAGCTGACCTGTCCGAGCTTCACGTTGCCGCGCTCGACCAGGTCGAGCAGACGGCCCGGCGTGGCGATCAGGATGTCGACGCCGCGCTGGAGGGTCTCGATCTGGCGCCCATAGCCCAGGCCGCCGACGACGGTGCAGAGGCGCAGGCCGAGGCCGCGGCCGTAGGTGTCGAAGCTGCGGGCGATCTGGACCGCGAGTTCGCGGGTCGGCGCCAGCACGAGGGCGCGCGGGCTCTTCGGCTGGGCGCGCACGCTGGTCTCGGAAAGATGCTGCAGCACGGGCAACGCGAACGCCGCCGTCTTGCCGGTGCCGGTCTGGGCGATGCCCAGAACGTCACGGCCCTGCAGCAGGGCGGGAATGGTGCGCGCCTGGATGGGCGTCGGCACGGTGTAGTTCGCTGCATTCAACGCACGCAGCAGCGGCTCGGCCAAACCGAGGTCCGCAAACGTAACTTCACTCACTGAAAATCCTTACTTGCCGCCCGGCATGCCATCCCGGGCACGCGCATCTGTGGCGGCGTTAGGCCCGTTCCCGCGCGCGGCTGGGACGGCTCTTGTCTTGGGGGATTGTCTCGGGATGAGGCGCCGTCACAAAGAATGGGGCGCGTCGCGCGATCGCGAGAAATCTTGGGCGCCCGCGTACCGGCGGGCTGCGGCGTATATGATGGTGCAGCGCAGCGAAGTCAAGCCGATTGCGGAGGCACCACTGGCCTTCAGTCGGTCCGCACCTTAAAGTCCCGGCAAAACAAGTACTTAAGGGAGTGAACGATGCGCCGCCGACACCTTCTCAGTCTGACTGCCGCGACACTGGCCACGCCGGCGATCCTGACCAACGCCTGGGCCCAGGGTTTTCCCAACAAGCCGATCCGCATCATCATTCCCTACGCGCCGGGCGGCACCTCCGACATCCTCGCGCGCCTGATGCAGCCGCACCTGCAGGCAGCACTAGGCCAGTCGGTGGTCGTCGAGAACCGCACCGGCGCCAACGGCAACATCGCCGTCGACATGATCGCGAAGTCGGCGCCCGATGGTTACACGCTGGTCCTCACCGACCTCGGCAACCTCACGATCTCGCCGTCGGTGATGAAGCTGCCGTTCGATGTCGCCAAGGATTTCAACGCCGTCACGGTGCTGGCCTACACGCCGCATCTCCTCGCCGCGGCGCCCGACCGTCCCTACAAGACGGCGGCCGAACTGATCGCCTATGCCAAGGCCAATCCCGACAAGCTCAACTATGCGACCGCCGGCCTCGGCAGCGCGCCGCATCTCGCGGGCGCGCTGTTCGCCCATTCGCTCGGCCTCAAGATCACCTTCATTCCGATGAAGGGCGGCGCCGAGGCGATCCAGCAGGTCGCGGGCGGCCACGCCGACGCGCTGTTCAACGGCATGATCGCAACCTTGCCGCACGTGAAGAGCGGCAAGCTCCGCGGCCTCGCGGTGTCGAGCGCCAAGCGCAACGAGCTGGCGCCGGATCTTCCGACCGTCATCGAGGCCGCCGGTATCAAGGACTTCGTGACGGGAAGCTGGCAGGGTTTCCTGGCCGCCAAGGGCACGCCGCCGGAAGTGCTGGAGCGGCTCTATGTCGAGATCGACAAGACGACGAAGATTCCCGAAGTCGCCACGCGCCTGAAGGAACTCGGCGCCGAGCCCGTCCTCTACAAGCCCGCGCAGAGCGATACGTGGCGTGGCCGCGAGGTCGAAAACTGGGCCAAGGTGGTGAAGGATACCGGCATCAAGCTCGAATAAGCCGCGGGAGAAAACGGCAATGGAATTCGGCATCCTCTTCACGTCGCACGCCAATCCGAAGGAAGAGCCCTATCCGCATCGCGCCGTGCACGCGCGCACCACCGACGAGATCGTTGAAGCGGAACGGCTGGGCTACGACACGGCGTGGATCGCCGAGCATCATTTCTCGACGAGCTACGGCATCATGCCGGACTGCTTCGCCTACATGGCCTACCTCGCCGCGAAGACCAGCCGCATCAAGCTGGCCTCGGGCGTGATCACGCTGCCGCTCTACGATCCGATCCGCGTTGTCGAGAACGCGAACTTCGTCGACATCCTGTCGAACGGCCGGGTCATGCTGGGCATCGGCTCGGGCTATCGCCCCTACGAGTTCGTGGGCCTTGGCAAGGATTTCGAGGGCCGTCGCGACATGGTCGAGGAGGCGGTCGGCCTGATGTTCGACGCCTTCCACCGCCATCGCTACGACCACAAGGGCAAGTATTTCAGCGGCACCGTCGCGGAGCCCTACGAATTGCTGCCGCAGCCGGTGCAGATGCCCCATCCGCCGCTCTACATGGCGGGCGGCACCGACCGCTCGATCGGCTACTGCGGCCGCAACGGCTTCGGCCTGATGCTGTCGACCCTGCCGGGCATCGAGACGCTGGCGGCCAAGACCTCGCTCTACAAGCGCGAGCTGGCGAAAGCTTCGGCGGAGCGCTCGAAGAACCCCGCCGCGGGACAGATCGACATCGCCCGCTGGGTCTACATCGCCGACACCGACGCGCAGGCGCGCGCCG
>JAKFVZ010000701.1 GCA_021732965.1 Reyranella sp. | reverse complement strand
TTGTCGCCGCTCGCGAGCTGGAAGGCCGAGAACAGCGCCTCGGTCTGGGTTCGCGAGTTGATGTAAAATCTCTGGCCGACCGAGATATCCTCGAACCAGTGCGCCGGGCCGAAGCGATGCTCGGCCGGATCGAAGGGCCTGGTGTCGGGCATCTATGCGGCCTTCGCCTTGCGGGCCATGCCGTCGAACAGGTCGAGCATGCGCTCGCGCCAGACATAGACCGGGTCGTCCTTCTCGAGCAGCTCGAGCGGGCTGATCGTTCGCGGCCACATGAAAGTGCCGGCGAGGATATAGTCCGGATAGGCCGCCTCATCGCCCGACAGGAACTTCTGCTCGCGCAAGGCCCGGCGCGCCGGTTCGAGGGCTGTCCGCAGTGTCGCGAGCCCCTTTTCCCGGGCGCGCTCCTGGAAAGCAGTGAAGTCCTTCGTGCCCAGCCGCGCGCCGCGGGACTCTGCGAAGTAAAGCTTGTCCTCCGGCCGCACGCGATCGTAGAGGTCGCCCACGATCAGCGGGAAGAGCGCGGCGTTGACCACGGTGTCCGCCCAACCGTTGATGAAGCGTGCGTAGGAACGGCCCATCTCGCTCTTGAGCAGCAGCTTCTCAGGATACATGTCGTCGAGATAGACGGCGATCGCCCAGCTGTCCTTGACCGGCTTCTCGCCGTCCTTGAGCACCGGCACGGTCTTGGCATCGGCGAAGGCGATCTTGTCCTTCTCCGTGAAGCCCATCGGCACGTCGGTGTAGTCGAGGCCCTTGTGGGCCAGCGAGAACTTGGCGCGCCAGCAGAACGGGCTGGGGCGGCGGTCATCCTCGAAGGCGAGATCGTAGAGCGTGATCATGCTACCCTCACTTGCCGTCCAGCATCTTGACGATGCCGGAGAAGTCCTTGCCGCCGTTGCCCGAGTTCACGAACAGGCTGAAGAGTTGCGCGGCTTCCGCGCCGAGCGGCGTGCTGGCGCCGGCCGCATTGGCCGCCTGCTGGGCCAGCATCAGGTCCTTCAGCATCATCGCCGCCGTGAAGCCCGGCTGGTAGTCGCGATTGGCCGGCGAGGCCGGCACGGGACCCGGCACCGGGCAGTAGTTGGTGAGCGACCAGCACTGGCCCGACGCGGTCGAGGCCACGTCGAACAGCTTCTGTGCGTCCAGCCCGAGCCGCTTGGCCAGCATGAAGGCCTCGCTGACGGCGATCATCGAGATGCCCAGGATCATGTTGTTGCAGATCTTGGCCGCCTGGCCGCCGCCGCTGGTGCCGGCAAGGACGATATTCTTGCCCATCTTCTCCAGGATGGGTTTCGCCTTGGCGAAGGAGGCCTCGCTGCCGCCCACCATGAAGGTGAGCGTGCCCGCGGTGGCGCCGCCGACGCCGCCCGAGACCGGCGCATCGACCATGTCCATGCCGGCCTTCTCAGCCAGCGCCGCCACATGGCGCGCGCTTTCCACGTCGATGGTCGAGCAGTCGATCAGCAGCGTGCCCTTGCCGACGTTCGGCAGCACGTCCTTCTCGTAGACCTCGCGGACATGCTTGCCGGCCGGCAGCATGGTGACGACGATCTCCGCGCCCTTCACGGCTTCGGCGGCGGAGGAAGCCTTGTGCGCCCCCTTCTCCACCGCCGCGCTTACCGCGGCGTCCGACAGGTCGAACGCCACGACGTGATGCTGCGCCTTTGCCAGGTTGGCGGCCATCGGGCCGCCCATGTTGCCGAGACCGATGAAGGCGATCTTCGCCATGGTTTCCTCCGTTTGATTTGCTGCCGGCTCAGTCGAAGAACAGATCGTTCGACACCGGCCTGAAATGCTCCTCGACCATTGCCGCGGTCACGCCTTCGATGGTCGGCGGGTTCCACTGCGGCTTCTGATCCTTGTCGATCAGCAGCGCGCGCACGCCCTCGAAGAAGTCGTGGCCTTCCTGCATGCAGCGCTGCGACATGCGGTACTCGATCGTCATCGTGTCCTCGAACGACTTGTTGGCGCAGGCCTTGAGCTGCGCCAGCGTGATCACCATCGACAACGGCGAGAGCTTGAGGAGCGCGGCGAGCTGCTTCTGGGCGAACTCGCTGTTCGACTTCTTCAGCTTCGCCACGATCTCCTGCAGCGTCTCGGCCGAGAAGCAGCGATCGATCTCCGGCATCAGCGCCGGCAGCGTCTGGTCACCGGCATCCGCCTGGAACCTGGCGATCACGGCATCGACCTTCTCGTTTGCGCGCGGGCCGGAGAGATCGGCCGCGCCGAGAGCCGCCTGCAGCTCGTCAATCCTGGCGCTGGGAACGAACGCGTTCGCGATGCCCGCCCACACCGCGTCCGCCGCCTTGAGGCGATAGCTGGTGAGCGCCAGGAAGGTGCCGAGCGCACCCGGAAGGCGCGTCAGGAAGTAGCCGCCGCCGACATCGGGAAAGAGACCGATGGTCGTTTCCGGCATGGCGAACAGGTACTTCTCGGTCACCACCGAGTGCGAGCCGTGCGCCGACAGGCCGACGCCACCGCCCATGTTGATGCCGTCGATCAACGAGATCCACGGCTTGGCGTAGCGGTAGATGCGGCGGTTGACGATGTACTCGTCGCGGAAGAAATCGCGCCGCAGCGTGCCCGCAGGATTGTCGCGCATCTCGCGATAGAGGCCGGCCACGTCACCGCCGGCAGAGAAAGCCCGGTCGCCCGCGCCGCGCAGCACCACCGCCTTGATCGAAGGATCCTTCTCCCACTCCGGCATCACGCGCTCCATCTCGAGGATGATGCCGTGCGACAGGGAATTGAGGACCTTCGGCCGGTTGAGCGTCATGACGCCCAGCCCGTCCTTCACATCGAACAGAATTTCAGCTTCGGACATACTTTCAACTCATCAACAGACGACGGGAAATGATCACGCGCATGATCTCGTTGGTGCCTTCTAGGATCTGGTGCACGCGCAGGTCGCGGAGATAGCGCTCCAGCGGGAAATCCTTCAAGTAGCCGTATCCGCCATGCAATTGCAGCGCCTCGTTGACCACCCGGAAGCCGGTGTCGGTCGCGAAGCGCTTGCCCATGGCGGCGGCCTGCGTCGCCTCGGGCGACTTGGCGTCCAGCAAGGAGGCCGCGCGCCAGATCAGGAGACGCGCGGCATCGAGTTCGGTCGCCATGTCGGCGAGCTTGAACTGCGTCGCCTGGAAGTCGGCCAGCGGCTTGCCGAACTGCTTGCGCTCCACGACATAGCGCGACGCCGTCTCCAGGCAGGCGCGCGCGCCCCCCAGCGAGCAGGCGCCGATGTTGATGCGCCCGCCGTCGAGACCCATCATCGCGATCTTGAAACCGTGCCCCTCGGGGCCGAGCCGGTTGGCCACCGGTACCTTGCAGTTCTCGAAGATCACCGAGGCCGTCGGCTGGCTGTTCCAGCCGAGCTTGTTCTCCTGCTTGCCAAACGACAGGCCGGGCGTCCCCGCCTCGACCACCAGGGTCGAGACGCCGCTGGCTCCCGCTCCTCCGGTGCGCAGCATCACGACATAGATGTCGCTGCGGCCGCCGCCCGAGATGAAGGCCTTGCTGCCGTTCAGCACATAATGGTCGCCCTGCAGTTCGGCGCGCGTCGACAACGCCGCCGCATCCGAGCCGGCGCCCGGCTCGGTGAGGCAATAGCTCGCGAAATGCTCCATGGAGCAGAGCCTGGGCAGGAACCGCCGCCGCTGGTCGTCGTCGCCGAAAGCGTCGATCATCCAGGCGGCCATGTTGTGGATCGAGATGTAGGCCGCCGTGCTGGGACAGGCCGCCGATAGCTCTTCCATAATCAGGGCCGCATCGAACCGGCTGAGGCCGCTGCCGCCGACGTCGTCGCGCACGTAAATGCCGCCGAAGCCGAGTGCCGCCGCCTCGCGCAGCACCTCCTCCGGAAAGATCTTCTCGGCGTCCCAGCGCGCGGCCTGCGGCAGCATGCGATCTGTCGCGAACTGCCGGGCCGTGTCCCGGAATGCCTGCTGGTCTTCTGAGAGCGTGAAATCCATCGGCCGGACCGTATCAACTCTGGCGCCGCCTTTCCGCAGGAAAAGGAGCCGCATTGCGACCCTTCGCGGTTCGCGCCATAAGGCGGCTCATGTCCGCCCGTTTCACGACCCTCGGCCGCTATCCCACGACCCGCCTGCGCCGCAATCGCGGCGAGGAATGGTCCCGCCGCCTCGTTGCCGAGCACAGGCTTTCCGTCGACGACCTGATCTGGCCGGTCTTCGTCCAGGAAGGCACCAACACCCGCACCCCGGTCGCCTCCATGCCGGGCGTCGACCGCCTCTCGATCGACCTCTTTGCAGAGGCAGCGAAGGAGGCCCGCGATCTCGGCATTCCTGCCATCGCGATCTTCCCCGAGACCGATCCCAAGGCCAAGACGCCCGACGCGCGCGAGGCCTACAATCCTGGCAATCTCGTCTGCCGCGCCATCACCGCGGCAAAGAAGGCCGTTCCCGACATCGGCATCGTCTGCGACGTGGCGCTCGACCCCTTCAACAGTGACGGCCATGACGGCATCGTGCGCGACGGCCGCATCCTGAATGACGAATCGGTCGAGGCGCTGGTCAAGCAGGCGATTGTCCAGACCGAAGCCGGCGCCGACATCCAGGCGCCGTCGGACATGATGGACGGCCGCATCGGCGCCATCCGCGCCGCGCTCGACGCCAGGGGCTACCAGCACGAGCAAATCATGTCGTACGCCGCCAAATACGCCTCGGCTTTCTACAACCCCTTCCGCGACGCCATCGGAAGCTCGGGTGCGCTGAAGGGCGACAAGAAAACCTACCAGATGGACTACGCCAATTCCGACGAAGCCCTGCGCGAAGTGGGCTTCGACATCGAGGAAGGCGCCGACATGGTGATGGTGAAGCCCGGCCTCCCCTATCTCGACATCGTGCGCCGCGTGAAGGACACGTTCGGCGTGCCGACCTACGCCTACCAGGTGAGCGGCGAGTACGCGATGCTGAAGGGCGCCGCCGACCGCGGCTGGCTCGACTGGAACAAGGTGCTGATCGAGACGCTGACCGGCTTCAAGCGCGCGGGCTGCGATGGCATCCTGACCTACGGCGCGATCGACGCCGCGCGGCTGCTCAAGTCCAGATGATCGCCCGCCCATGATCGAACGTCCTTCGGCCCGGCTCGTCCTGCTCGATCCGCAGGACCGGCTGTTCCTGTTCAACGTCCACGATCCCAAGGTGTTCGATCCGGCCAAGCCGTTCTTCGATCCGTTCTGGGTGATGATCGGCGGCATGGTCGATCCGGGCGAGGATTACGCCGAGGCGGCGGTACGCGAGGCCGGCGAGGAAACCAAACTGCCGGTGATCGACACGCCGCGCTGGGTGTGGTCGCGTGAGCGCCACATGAGCTGGCGCGGCAAGGACGTGCTGCACAAGGAACGCTTCTTCCTGGCCCGCACCGACCGCACCGAAATCGACATGTCGGGCCTCGACGAGAAGGAGCGAAGCTGGACGCGCGGCCACCGTTGGTGGACTGCCGACGAGATCGCGAGCTCCTCGGAACGCTTCGAACCCCTCGACCTTGGCATGCTGCTGCCGGCCCTGCTGCGCGACGGGCCGCCGGCCGAACCACTGGTTCTGACCTAGATCCTACCAACGGCCGGAGCGTTCCCGCTCCTCCCGCTCGCGCTTGCGCCGCTCCTGCTCTTCCGCAGCTCCACGATAGGCCCGCCACGCCAGCACGAGCGCGACCGCCGAACAGGCCACGCCTACGATCATTGCCATTGGCTCGGTCTCACCCACGTTCGAAGAACCTCATGACGGCCTCGTCGCTCCAGGGATGCCGGCTGCCGGCGCCATGGAAGCCGACGTGCCCGCCGTGCGCCGGCAACGCCGGCACGAGCGCTTTGTTTCCCGCCCAATCGTAGCCGCTGTAGAGCCCGCCGGGAATCCAGGGATCGTCGAGGGCGGCCAGAACCAATGTCGGCACGCGGATCGCCCCCATGAAGGCGACCGGCTTGCAGAGCCCATAGTAATCTTCAGCTCCGGCAAAACCATGGCGCGGCGCGATGAACACCTCGTCGTAGTCCCAAACGGACCGGGACCCCAGAATTGCCGCGCGCTCGGCCGTGGAGATCGCCGCACCCTCTGCCGTTGCCTCGATCTTCATCAGGCGAAGGATGTGACGGTGATAAACGACGTTGCGGGCCTGCAGCATCCGGCGACAGGTCGCCGACAGATCGATCGGCGCGCAGACGGTCGCGGCTGCCTGCAACGGCGCGGCCTCACCCTCCTCGCCGAGATACTTGAGCAGCATTGCACCGCCCAGCGAATAGCCGACCGCCCGCAGGCCATCGCGAGTCAGGTCAGCCGGCAGGTTCGCCAGCAGCGCTCGGAAATCCCGGCTGCGACCGGCATAGTATTGGCCGCGACAGGTGGCGCGCGACGGGCCGGCGCCACGCAGGTTGATTCGCAGGACTCGTTGCCCGGCATCGAGCAGCCGACGCGCCATGCTGTAGATGTAGAAACTCTCCTGCGAACCGGTCAGGCCGTGAATCAGGATCGTCAGCGGCGTGTCCCGTTGCGGCGCTGCCGGCCGGTCGAGGGTGCAGACCAGCCGGTCGCCCGTCCCGTCACGCAGGTCGATCGTCAGGCGCTCGGACGTGTGCGGCGCGAGGTCTCGCCGCGGCGGCCGCAGGTAGTTGGCGAGGGTCTGGAGATCGGCGCCCAACCAGGGGAAGCGCGGACGGAACGGCGGAAGGTCGAGGCTCACGCCTCGATGGTAGCAAGCCGGCTGATGAATTTCTCCACCGCAAGATCGCACCAGGGCCGGGCGCTGTCATGAGCATGGAAG
>JAKFVZ010000700.1 GCA_021732965.1 Reyranella sp. | reverse complement strand
TGCGCCGACTTCAGCGCCCGCTGCCAGGCGAGCTGCTGCCCCTAGAACTTGATGATGTCGCGCTTGCTCATCGGCAGGAAGTCGTTGACGTGCTCGGCGGCGCGGAAGGCGATCGCCTGCTTCATGCCCAGCGCCGTGCCGACGTCGGTGAGGATCACCGCGGCCGCGCCGTCGGTGACGGGCGAGCAGTCGGTGCGCTTCAGCGGGCCGGCGACGAACGGGTTCTTGTCCGACGGCGTGCGGCAGAACTCGTAGGCGAATTCCTTCTGGAAGTGCGCATAGGGATTCTTGGCACCGTTCTTGTGGGCCTTGACCGCGATCCGGGCGAGCGCGTCGGACTTGTCGCCGTAGCGCTGGAAGTAGGCCGAGGTGATCTTGCCGAAGATGCCGGCGAAGCCCGCCTCGATGTTGGCTTCCTCCGCTACATAGGAAGCCTTGATGAGTACCTCGCCGGCCTGCGTCGAATTGAGTTCGGTCATCTTCTCGACGCCGACCACCAGCACGAAGCGCGCCTTGCCGGCGGCCAGCGTGTTGAGGCCCATGTGGATCGCCGCCGAGCCGGTGGCGCAGGCATTCTCGACCCGGGTCGAGGGTTTGAAGCGCAGGTCGGGATGGGCCTGCAGCGGCAGCGAAGAATGGAACTCCTGGCGCACGAAGCCGCCATTCATGTTGCCGACGTAGATCACGTCGACGTCCCTGGGCTCGATGCCGGCGTGGGCGATGGCTTCGCTGGCCGCCTTGACGATCAGCGACTCGCTGGTCTCGCCGTCGAGCTTGCCGAATTTGCCGTGGGACCAACCGACGATGCACGCGGTCATGGAACTCTCCTTGGTTCGTGGCGGCGACCCTAGACGCGGCCGTGGGGCGGGTCGAGGGGTGCCATTCTGTGCATATACACTTATATCGCATTTCGAACCGCACAAGAGCCTCGCGGCGGCCCGCGCGACGCCCAAATTCCGCCGCGCGGCGGGTATTGACTGCTCTCTTCAACGGGAGCCTCACTGGCACATGGCCGATACCTCTCAGACCCAAGAGCGTTCGACGCCGCGCTGGCCCTGGATTCTGGGCGGCCTGGTGGGGGGATTCTTCCTGCTCGCCACCGGCCTCGGACTGGGCTGGTACCTTTTCTATCGCCCGATCGTGAACGTTGCCGTTCAGCTTCCTGCACCGCCCGCGCCCCCCGCGCCGGCCGGTCCCGATGCCGCCCAGGTGAAGGCGCTGGAGGAGCAGATCGAGAAGCAGAAGGCCGCCAACAAGCAGATCGAGGACCAGATCGCGACGCTCAAGGATCGCCTGCGTGCCGATGTCTGTACCGCCAAGGACCCCGCGGGCAAGACACCGCCCGCATCGACACCCGCGCCGCCCGGTCAGAAGACCTGAATTGAAGACCTAAACGTAACAAAAGAATCGTTGCTCTATACAAGAGCTAGCGCCACTCTGCCCTGACAGTGCAATAGGTCGGGCGGGGGAGCGTGAGGCTGGCTGTTAAACAATGGCAAGGCGCGGCGTTGACGGCCGTCTTGGCCGTTCTGACGAGCGCCTGCGACCTCAGGCGGGCTCCTGTGCTGGACCCGAAGGGTCCGATCGCCCTCGCCGAACGCGATCTCCTGTTCGATGCCTTCTACGTGATGATGCTGGTGATCGTTCCGATCATCATCCTCACCTTGTGGTTCGCCTGGAAGTACCGGGCCTCCAACACCAAGGCCAAGTACACGCCGAAATGGGCCAATTCGGTCACGATCGACGCCATCACCTGGCTGATCCCGACCGTCATCGTCATCGCCGTCGCCGTGCTGCTGTGGCGCAGCACCCATCGCCTCGATCCCTATCGCCCGCTGGAATCCAAGGAACCGCCGTTCGACGTCCAGGTCGTGGCCCAGGACTGGAAGTGGCTGTTCATCTATCCGGAACAGGGGATCGCGGTGGTGAACCAGCTCGCCTTCCCGGCGGGACGGCCGGTCAGCCTGCGCATCACCTCCGACACGGTGATGAACTCCTTCTACGTGCCGCAGCTCGCCGGGCAGATCTACGCCATGGCCGGCATGCAGACCCGCCTGCAGATGCTGGCGGACCAGCCCGGCAAGTTCGTCGGCCGCAACAGCCAGTACAGCGGCGGCGGCTACTCCGACCAGCATTTCGAGGTCCTGGCCATGACGCCGGCCGACTTCGAGGCCTGGGTGGCGCGGGCCAAGCAGAGCGGCGCGGCGCTCGATGCGTCGGCCTACACGGCGCTGTCCGCGAAGAGCCGTGCCAACCCCATCACCTATTACTCGACGGTCGAGCCCAAGCTGTTCGACTCGATCATCGACAAGTTCAGGCACAGCGGCCATGCGCATGATGCGCCGGCGCGGAGATAGCGGATGTTCGGCAAACTGACGATCGAGGCCCTGCCGTTCTACAGCCCGATCGCCGCGGGCGGCGCCGCCGTCACCGTCGGCGGCGCGCTGCTTGTCGCCGTGGTGCTGACCTACCTGAAGGCCTGGAAGTATCTCTGGACCGACTGGCTGACCAGCGTCGATCACAAGCGCATCGGCGTCATGTACATCGTGCTGGCGCTGATCATGCTGCTGCGTGGCTTCGTCGATGCCCTGATGATGCGCGCCCAGCAGGCGATGGCGCTGAACAGCGGCGGTTACCTGCCGCCCGAGCATTTCGACCAGATCTTCAGCTCGCACGGCACGATCATGATCTTCTTCATGGCGATGCCGTTCATGACGGGACTGATCAACGTCATCGTGCCGCTGCAGATCGGCACGCGCGACGTGGCCTTCCCGTGGCTGAACGCCGTCAGCCTGTGGCTGAGCGCGGCGGGAGCGGCGCTGGTCATGGTCTCGCTGGTCATCGGCAAGTTCTCGACCGCGGGCTGGACCGGCTATCCGCCCTATTCGGGCATCGAGTACAATCCCGGCGTCGGCGTCGACTACTGGATCTGGGCGATCCTCATATCGGGCGTCGGCTCGACCATGTCGGGCATCAATTTCATCGTGACGATCCTGAAGCGCCGTGCGCCGGGCATGACCCTGATGCGCATGACTCCCTTCGTCTGGACCGCGCTCGTCGCCTCGGTCCTGATGGCCTTCGCCTTCCCGGCCATCACCGTGGCCTGCGGTCTCCTCGCCCTCGACCGCCTTGCCGGCATGCACTTCTTCACGAATGCGCATGGCGGCAACATGATGAACTACGTCAACCTGTTCTGGATCTGGGGCCATCCGGAAGTCTACATCCTGATCCTGCCGGCCTTCGGCATCTTCTCCGAGGTCGTGTCGACCTTCTCGCGCAAGCGCCTGTTCGGCTACGAATCGCTGGTCTATGCGACGGCGGCGATCGGCATCCTGTCCTTCACCGTCTGGCTGCACCATTTCTTCACCATGGGCTCCAGCGCCGGCGTCAACGCCTTCTTCGGCGTCATGACCATGATCATCGCCGTGCCGACCGGCGTGAAGGTGTTCAACTGGCTGCTCACCATGTATCGCGGCCGCATCGAGTTCCATCCGTCGATGATGTGGAGCATCGGCTTCATCGTGACCTTCGTGATCGGCGGCATGACGGGCGTGCTGCTGGCGATCCCGCCGGCCGACTTCCTGATGCACAACACGACCTTCCTGGTCGCGCACTTCCACAACATGATCATCCCGGGCGTGCTGTTCGGCTATCTCGCCGGCTACATGTACTGGTTCCCCAAGGCCTTCGGCTTCGCCTTCAACCGCGGCTGGGGACTGGGCGCCTTCTGGTGCTGGATCATCGGCTTCTATCTCGCCTTCATGCCGCTCTACCTGCTCGGCCTGAAGGGCATGCCGCGCCGCATGGAAACCTACAACGATCCGACCTGGCAGCCCTACCTGCTGGTGGCGGCGTCCGGCGCTCTGGTCGTGCTGTGCGGCATCGGCTGCATGGTGATGCAGCTCTACGCCTCGCTCCGCGACCGCAACAAGACGCGCGACCTGACGGGTGATCCGTTCGACGGTCGCACGCTCGAATGGTCGACCTCCTCGCCGCCGCCGCCGTACAATTTCGCGGTGATCCCGACGGTGGGCGACCGCGAGGCCTTCCTCGAGATGAAGGAGAAGGGCGTCGCCTACCAGCGGCCAGCCCGCTATGAGGCGATCCGCATTCCGTCCAACACGCCGATCGGCGTGATCGTGGGCGCCTTCGCCTTCGTGCTGGGCTTCGCCATGGTCTGGCACATCTGGTGGCTGGTGCTGGCGTCCGGTGCGGTCGTGTTCGCGGCCGTGATCGTGCGCTCGTCCAATGACGACCAGGAGTTCACCATGTCGGCCGCCGAGGTGAAGGCGATCGAGGACGAACGGTTCCGCCTCATGGGGAGCCGGTCATGAGCATCGCCCACATGAGCGAACACGAGCGCGAGGAGATCGAGACCCACGAGCAGCGGGCTCTCGGCTTCTGGCTCTACCTGATGGGCGATGCCGTGATCTTCGCCCTGCTGTTCGCGACCTACGCCATCATGATCCCCGGCACGGATGGCGGCCCGACGGGCAAGCAGCTGTTCGACCTGAACAATGCGGCCATCGAGACGGGCCTGCTGCTGGTTTCCAGCATGACCTTCGGCTTCGCCAGCCTGCAGGTTAAGGCCGGCAACCGCGGCGCCGTCCTGGCCTGGCTCGCCACCACCTTCGTGCTGGGCGCGGCCTTCGTGTTCCTGGAAGTGCGCGAGTTCGCCGGCATGATCGAGCAGGGGGCGGGGCCCGATCGCAGCGGCTTCCTCTCGGCATTCTTCACGCTGGTCGGCACGCATGGCGTCCACGTCACCATGGGCCTGATCTGGATCGTCGTCCTGGGCGCGCAGGTCGCGCTGAAGGGGCTGACGATGCCGGTGGCCTCGCGGCTGCACCGGCTCGGCCTCTTCTGGCACTTCCTCGACATCGCCTGGGTCGGCATCTTCTCCATCGTCTATCTGCCGGGGCTGCTGTGATGGAACGTCCTCCGGAAACCACGCACGGCCTGCGCTCCTACCTGATCGGCTTCGTGCTGGCGGTCGTGCTGAGCGCCATCCCGTTCTGGCTGGTCTATACGCACGCCCTGCCGCCGCAGCGTACGCTGCTGGTCATCGGCATCGCCGCGGTGCTGCAGGTGCTGGTCCATCTGCGCTTCTTCCTGCACATCAACTTCACCACCACGCCGCGCGAGAACGTGCTCGCGCTGGTCTTCACCGCGCTGCTGCTCTTCATCATGGTGGGCGGCAGCTTCTGGATCATGTTCGACCTGCACAACCGCATGATGCTCTGAGCGGCGGTCTCATCGATGGCACAAGCCAAGTCGAAGATGACGCCGCTCCTTCAATGGGAGTGGATGGTCGGCCTGTCGCCCGTCGCGGCGACGATCCTCGCCTATCTCGCGCTCACGAACCTGTCGCTGGAAGGCCCGGCGGTCGGCTTCACCGCGGGCTTCCTCGATGGCTTGTGCGCCGCCGGGCTGCCGGCCTTCTGGTGCCGTGTTTCGAAGCCCGTGACCCTGCTGACGGCCGTGCAGTTCCTGGCCTTCCTCTGGTTCATCCTGGCGTCGGCCTACATGTTCTGGCGGGTGCGGTTCGCGCCCTCCTATCAGAAGCCCCCGGCCTATAGTCCCGGTTCGGCCTCGATGTTCGAGATGGCGAGCTGGGGCGGGATCTGGCTGTTCATGCTGATCGGCGGCCAGACCTTCCCCTATCGCGGCATGCCGCTCGCCGAGCCCAGCCTGCTGTTTGCGATGCTGGGCCTAAGCTTGGCCCTCCTGTCGCTGCGCATGCTGGCGGTCGCGCTGCGGTTCCGTACCTAGCCGACACGCGCCGACCGGCCTGCTTCGGCCGCTCCTGAAAATCCTATGAAATTCCTATGCCGGCCGCTGCGTCGCCGGCTCGAATTCCTATGCCCCGGCGCTCTTCTATGCCGGCGAAGGAGTTCCCCATGCTCGACATCCTGTTCTTCGGCGGCGGCCTGGTGCTGTTCTGCCTGCTGCTTGCCTACGAACGCCTCTGCCGCAGGCTGT
Source organism: Reyranella sp. (assembly GCA_021732965.1). GTDB lineage: Bacteria > Pseudomonadota > Alphaproteobacteria > Reyranellales > Reyranellaceae > Reyranella. Next base: position 802 of record JAKFVZ010000700.1, on the reverse strand, counting down.
GAGGCGGTTATGAGTTTCGACTACATCCTGGGCGGCGCGCTCGCCGTCCTCCTGCTCGTCTATCTGACGGTCGCGCTGGCGCGGCCGGAGAAGTTCTGAGGCGGTCATGACCATCAACGGCTGGGCGCAGATCGCGCTCTTCTGCGGCCTCGTGCTGCTGCTCACGCGGCCGCTGGGCTTCTATCTCGACAATGTCCTGGCGGGACGTCGCACGTTCCTGTCGCCAGTGCTGCGGCCGGTCGAGCGCGGCTTCTATCGCCTTGCCGGCATCGATCCCGAGGAAGAGCAGAGCTGGTGGGTCTATGCCCGCGCCATGATCGTCTTCCACATCGTGGGCTTCGCCTTTCTCTATCTGCTGCTGCGCCTGCAGGACCTGCTGCCGCTCAATCCGCAGGGAATGTCCGCCGTCGCGCCCGATCTCGCGGGCAACACCGCCGTGAGCTTCCTGACCAACACCAACTGGCAGAACTACGGCGGCGAATCGACGATGAGCTATCTCTCGCAGATGGCCGGTCTCGCCGTTCAGAACTTCCTGAGCGCCGCGACCGGCATCGCGCTCGCCGTGGCTCTGGTCCGCGGCTTTGCGCGCGCCGAGTCGAAGGGCATCGGCAACTTCTGGGCCGACATGGTGCGCGCCACCCTCCATGTGCTGCTGCCGTTCTGCGTGCTGCTGACCGTCTTCTACGTCTGGCAGGGCGTGCCGCAGAACCTGTCCTCCTACGTAGAGGCCACGACCGTCGAGGGTGCCAGGCAGACCATTGCCCAGGGTCCGGTCGCCTCACAGCTCGCGATCAAGATGCTG
>JAKFVZ010000486.1 GCA_021732965.1 Reyranella sp. | reverse complement strand
GCGCCGCCCCGGCCCCGCCCTGCTGTTGGCGATCCTGAATCTGGTCTCGGTGCCGCTGGTCGTCTGGCCGATCTGGCAGGGACTGGGACTTTGGCCGAGCCTTGTCACCGCACTCTGCCTCAGCGCCATGGCGCCCGGCATCATCTCGGCGGCGACCACGGCCACCTTCCTGCGGCTGGATTCGTCGCTCGCGCTGCTGCTGTCGCTGTTCACCAACTTCCTGGTGCCGTTCACCCTGCCACCGCTGGCGCTGTGGCTGCTGGGCTTCGATCTCAAGATCGGCTTGATCGACCTCAGTCTCCGGCTGGCGATGATCGTGGCCCTGGCCCTCGTCGGCGCCCTCGTCATTCGCCGCTGGCTGGGCCCACGCCTCGTCGAGGCTGGCACGACTCTCGACGGTATCTCCGTACTGGTCCTGATGGTCTTCGCCATTCCGCTGATGGATGGCGTGGTCGCACGCGCGATGGCGGAACCGGTGAAGCTCGCCGGGTTCATCGCCGGCTCCTTCGGAGGAATGCTGCTCTGCAATCTGGTGATGGCGGTTGCCACCCTGCCCTTCCTCGACCGCAAGACGGCGCTCACAGTGGGCTACTGCTCGGGCGGCCGGCACAATGCCCTCTTGATGGCCGTGCTGCCGGCAACCGCCGATCCCGACATCTTCCTGTTCATCGCCGCCGTGCAGTTTCCGATCTACATCATCCCGACCCTGCTGCAGCCGCTCTACCGCCGCCTGCTGCCCCGGTGAGGCTGGAATAGAAGTCTTTCAGCAGATCGAGGACGTCGAGCACGGGAAGGCCCAGCGCCTTCTCGAGCGCGGCCTTGTACGGCGGCAGGTTGGTGCATTCGAGCACCACCGTATCCACCTCGGGATGCCTGGCGACGAGATCGCGCCCCGCCGCCACGACTTCCTGCTCGACAGCCTCGCGATCGAGCGTCAGCCCGTTGCGCAGGAAGGTGCCGGCAAAGGAACTGGCCTCGGGCAATCCGATCACCGGCGTATCGACGGGCGCGCCGACCGCGACGAGATGGGCCGGTGTCAGGTTCTTCGCCGATGCCGTGATCACGCCCGCCTTGCGACCCTCGAGCTTCCGGATGTGGAGCAGCGCCGACGTCGCGACCGGCACCGGCGAAACGGCAGCAAGATCGTCCTGGTAGAGCGCCAGAAATCCGCAGCTCGTGCCGAGCCCGACGGCACCCTCCGCCGCCAGCGCCTCCGCGTTCGCCTTCAACGCCGCCAGCACGCGCGGCCGATCGGGATGCGCGGCCACCGCATCGGCCGACCCGATCCCTTTCATCGTCCGGAAGATCACGGGAAAATCGTAGGATGCCGCATTGCCGACATCCCCCACGATCCGCGGGAACCGCGTGTCGAGCATCAGGATGCCCAATGGGCCTCGGTTCGGACGATCAGACATTGCGCCTCGCGATCTCGCGGCCGGCGACATAGCCGAAGGTGAGGCAGGGACCGATCGTCGTGCCGGCGCCGACCGACTTGGTGCCGATCGGGCTCGCCATCGCGATCCCCGCACAATAGAGCCCGCCGATCACGCTGCGATCGGGACGCAGCACGCGGCAATGCCGGTCAGTGCGCGGACCGCCCTTGGTGCCGAGGCTGACATAGAGGAAGGGTGCTGCGTAGAAAGGCCCCTGCTCGACCGTGCCGAGCGCGCGATCCTTGGTGTAGAAGCGCTCCCAATACGTCTCGCCGCGATGGAAATCGCGATCGACGCCTTCCTTCGACCAGCCGTTGAAACGGTCGACGGTGGCGCGCAGTGCTGCGGGATCGAGGCCGATCTGGCCCGCCAGCGCCTCGATCGTGTCGGCCTTGCGGATGAACCCCTTCTCCTTCGAGCCGAAGTGCATCGACAGCGTCATCGCCCTGGCATAGCGCGCGTCGAAGATACGCCAGGCCGGCAGATGCAGGTGGCGACCGTCGGGTCCGCGCTCGTCGAGTGCGACGCCGAGCGCCGGACTGCCTTCGCTGACGAAGCGCTGGGCATAGCGGTTCACCAGGATCACGTGCGGCGCGTAGGTCTCGAGCAGCGGCTGGGCATGGCGGCGGCCCTCATACTGGGTGAACGTCGCCGGCGAGATCAGGGCCTGGTCCATGTGCGCGAGTTCGGCGCCGACCTCGGCCGCCATCACCTGACCGTCGCCGGTATTGGTGTCGGGCGCCCCCGTCAGGTCGATCCCCGGGAAGTGCTTCGCCATGAGCTCGCGGTTCCAGTCGAAACCGCCGGTCGCCAGCACGACACCACGCGCCGCCCGGATCGTCTGCCGTTTGCCGCCGACCGTGGCCTCGACGCCGGCCACCGCATCGCCGTCCATCACCAGCCGGTGAACCGGCGCCTCCAGTTCGATGCGACATCCTTTGTCGAGACAGCCACGCACCAATCCGATCACCAGCGCATTGCCAGCGCCGACCCGTGCCGTCAGCAGGCGCCAGAGCAAGGTCGGCGCCATGCCCAGCGCGCCGCGCACCGGGTTCTTGAGGACACCGTCGACCAGCTCGCGATAGGTGAAGAGCTGCGTCTTCACGGAACGCCGCACGCGGTTCCACCAGCGGCCCAGCAGGAACTTGCTCAAGGGCGTGGTCGAAACCATGCGCCCGAACGGCCGCCCGCCCGGGAAATCGGCATAGGGATCGGGATGATTGACCAGCTCGAAGCAGAGCGGCGTCTCGTCCTCCAGGAACCGCAGCATCGGCGCCGACTGCTCGGCCAGCACCCGCCAGTGCTCCTCTTCGGTCTCCGACCAGCCCGGTGGTGCGACGCCGCTGATGTAGCGTAGCGTCTCCTCGGGCGAATCCTCGATGCCCGCCGCCTTCATGTGATGGTTGCCCGGCACCCACGTACCGGCACCCGACATCGCGGTCGTGCCGCCGAGCCAGCGCGATTTCTCCAGCACGATCACCCGCGCTCCGCCATGCGCGGCGGCCAGTGCCGCCGACAGGCCGGCGGCACCGGAGCCCACCACGACGACGTCGTAGTCCATCAGGTCCCCCGCCTTACTTCGGCGGCTCGGGCCACTTCTTCTGCGCGCCGCGCACGCTCTCGAACCACCTGGATATCCGCATTACGCCGGAATCGTCGAAGCGGCGGCCGGATATCTGGAGGCCGATCGGCTTGCCTTCTTTCGTATAGCCGCAGTTGATCGAGGCAGCCGGCTGTTCGCTCATGTTGTAGGGCATGGTGAAGGAGATGTGCTCCAGCGGACGGTTGACGTCGTTGGTCGGCGTCTCCCACTAGGCGCGATAGGTCGGGACCGGCGAGACCGGCGACAGAACAAAGTCGAAGGGTTGGGTGGCGCGCGTCGTGGCCGCGCGGATGGCCATGTAGTTGTTGACGCCTCGGATCACCTGGGACCCGGAGACGTCGGCGCCGCCGCGGCACCAGTCGGCGATGAAGGACAGCACCTTGGCCTGCTTCGCATGGGAGAGCGCCGAGAAGTCGACCCAGCTCCGCACCCTCCAGAACAGATCCTGCAGGTGCAGCATCTCGGGCGAGAGGAACGGCGCGACCGGCTCGATATGCGCGCCGGAGTCGGCGAACAGCCGGGCCGCCGCCTCGATCGCGTCCTTGACCTCGTGATCCACCGGGAGGCCGGAGCCCGCGTCGAGATGCAGGCCGATCTTCAGGCCCTTGGGCGACAGCGCCGCGGCGCTCCAGTCGATGTCGGCCGGCGGCAGGTTCATATGGTCGCGCGCATCGGGCTTCGACAGTTCGGCCATCAGCAGCGCGGAGTCCGCGACCGTGCGCGTCATCGGCCCGATGGCCCGGCCGAAGAACGGCGGATCGACCGGCACGCGGCCGAGGCTGGGCTTCAAGGTGAAGATGCCGTTCCAGCTCGCCGGCAGCCGGACCGAGCCGCCGATGTCGGTACCGAGATGCAGCGGCCCATAGCCGGCCGCCGACGCTGCCCCTGCCCCGGCGCTGGAGCCGCCAGGATTCCAGGCGAGGTTCCACGGATTGCGCGTCAGCGGATGAAAGGAACTGCGGCCCGACGAAAGCATCCCGTAGTCGGGCATGGTCGTCTTGGCGAGGATCACCGCCCCCGCCTCGCGCACGCGCGCCGAAGCCGGCGCATCGGCCGCCGCCGGCACCAGATCGGTCGCGGCGGTGCCAAGCGGCACCGGCACGCCTTTGGTGGCGATGTTCTCCTTGATGGTGATGGGCACGCCGTCGAGCGCGCCTTGCGGCGCCCCCTTGTGCCAGCGTCCCTCGGACGCCTTGGCGGCCTTGCGCGCGCCCTCGAAATCGGGCGCGTAGAGCGCCTTCAGCTTCGGCTCCCAAGCCTCGATGTGGGCAATCACGGCGTCGGCCGCCTCGACGGGCGACAGGGACCTGGATTTGTAGGCGGCGAGCAGCTCGCCGGCAGTCATGTCATGCAATGCGGTCATGGAATGAAGGTACACGATTTTTCGAGTGAGGGATTCCGAATGGAGTTCTGTGCGTATCCCTGCAAAACGCGCACCCGACCGGCCTTCGTTCCGTCGCGAACCGCAGATAGACTGAACTGATGGTCTACATCGAGCTGCTGATCGCCGTCGCCCTCATCTTCATCAATGGAATTCTCGCAATGTCGGAACTCGCCGTCGTCTCGGCGCGGCGTGGACGTCTGAAGGCGATGGCCAACGGCGGCTCGCGCGGCGCAGCGGCCGCAATGCGACTGGCCGACGATCCCGGCCGCTTCCTCTCGACCGTGCAGATCGGCATCACGCTGGTCGGCATCCTGGCCGGTGCCTTCTCCGGCGCCACGCTGGGCGCACGGCTCACGAGTGTCCTGACCGAATCCGGCCTCCCGTTGCGGTTTGCCGAGCCGCTCGCCTATGGCGGCGTCGTCGCCCTCATCACCTACCTGTCGCTGATCGTCGGCGAGCTGGTGCCCAAGCAGATCGCGCTGCGCAACGCAGAAGCCGTCGCCGCTGCGGTCGCACCCGCGATGACGATGCTGGCGCGAATTTCCGCCCCGCTGGTCTGGCTGCTCGACATGTCGGGAAGGGCGATCCTCAGCCTGCTGGGCGGGCGGCAGAGCGGTGACTCCTCGGTGACGGCCGACGAAATCAAGTCGCTCATCGCCGACGGCGAATCCTCCGGCGCCATCGAGCCGCGCGAACGCGGCATGATCAGCGGCGTCATGCGCCTGGGCGACCGGCCCGCCCGCGCCATCATGACACCGCGCCACGAGCTCGACCTCGTTGACCTCTCGCTCGACCCGCAGGCCCTGCTGCAGACCGTGCAATCCAGCGTGCACTCGCGCCTGGTCGCCTGGGATCCCACCGCCAATCACGCCGCCGGTGTCGTCCGCAAGAACGACCTGCTGGACGCCTTCATCCGCGACGGCAGCGCCGATCCGCGCGCCCTGGTCAGGCCCGCGCCCATCGTGCCCGACACGATGGACGGGTTCGACGTGCTCGACACGCTGAAGAACTCCCCCGCGCACATGGTGTTGGTGCAGGACGAATACGGCGAGCTGCTGGGCATCGTCACCACCGCCGACATCCTGGAAGCCATCGTCGGCGCGTTCCAGACCGATGAGGGCCCGGCCGAGCCCGAGGCCAAGGAGCGCGACGACGGGTCGTGGCTGGTGGCGGGCAGCATGCCGGCCGACGAACTCATCGAACTGCTTGGCATCACGGTCAAGCCGACCGCCGACTTCCACACCGCCGCCGGCATGATCCTGGCCGCGATGCGGCGCCTGCCCAAGGAAGGCGATTCCGTCGTCGTCGGCGGCTGGCGCTTCGAAGTTCTCGACATGGACGGCCGTCGCATCGACAAGCTGCTGGCAACCCGGACCGCCACCGTACACCGCGTGGCGAACACCTGATCGCGAAACGAAGCCGGGGGGAGACGGCAGCCTCAGCCGCTGTGGATGCCGCCGATCCGGTCGGCGATGACTTTGGTGATGTAAGGTGCCGCGAACAGCACGACCAGCAACCGCACCGTCTGCATGGCCATCACGAAGGAAACGTCGACGTCGGTCGACGCCGCGATGATGGCGATCGAGTCCGCGCCGCCGGGGCTGGTGGCGAGATAGGCGGTGAGCGGGTCGATGTCGGCCACGAACACCATGAAGGCCGCGACGCCACCGCACAGTGCCAGCATGGCTAAGATGCAGAGGAGAATGCCGGGAAGCCGGTGCAGCACATGGACGAGCAGCGCGCCCGTGAAGCGCAGTCCCACGTTCCAGCCGACCAGCGCATAGCAGCCCGCCAGAAGCCAGGTCGGCAGTTCGAGTCTCAGCAGGCCGAGATGGGTGAGCACGATGCCGCCGACCAGCGGCAGCAGGAAGGCACCCGCCGGAATGCGGAACACGCGGGCGAGCCAGGATCCCACGCCGGCCAGCGCCACGGTCTCGACGAGCGGCAGCCAGGCGACCTCGGGAAACCACACGATTGCGTCGGGGGCGTGCTGGGGCGCCGCGCCGAAAAAGCGGGCGACAGCGGCTGCGACGACCGCGACCATGACGACCCGCAGGTATTGCATGAAGGCGACCATGCGCATGTCCGCGCCATAGGCTTCCGCCATGTAGGTCATCACCGAGGCGGCGCCGGGGCTCACGCCCCACAGCGCCGTCGTGCCCGGCAGGGTCTGCCAGCGGGTCATCAGCCAGCCGACCAGCGTGCTCGCCGCAACGACGGAGACGACGCCCACGCCGAATAGCGCCCAATGACCGAGGATGTCGCCGACGATCGACAGCGGCACCATCTTCGCGATCATGCTGCCGACGATGCCCTGAGCCACGCCGAACACCGGCACGGGATAGTTCACCTTGCCGCCCCACGAGGCGAAG
>JAKFVZ010000237.1 GCA_021732965.1 Reyranella sp. | reverse complement strand
TACGGCGCGTAACAGGTCCTTGGCGTGGACGACGCCCACCACGTTGTCGGCCTCCCCGCGATAGATCGGGATGCGCGTATAGGGCGCCGCCAGCATCTGCGTGACGATGGAATCGGTCGGCTGGTCGGCATCGATCAGCACCACGTTGCCGCGATGGGTCATCACGTCGCCCACCGTACGGTCGCCGAGATCGAGCACCGAGCGCAGCATCGCCTTCTCGGCCGGCGCACTATCGCCGGTCTGGCCCTCGCCGTGCAGCTCGATGGCGCCGCGCAGCGCATCGCTCTGCTCCTCGGCGTCGGGCGTGCGGTCGGTGCGCACGTTCATCAGCTTGAGGAAGAAACGCGAAATCCAGGCGACGCCGCGCGCCAGCGGCCCCAGGATGGTCAGCGTGACCATGATCGAGGGCGCCAGCGCGAGCGCCACGCGGTCGGCGCGCAGCAGGGCCCAGGTCTTGGGCATCACCTCGGCGAAGATCACGATCAGGACGCCTATCGCCAGCGTCGCGTAGACGACGCCAGCGGCCCCGAACAGCGCCGTCAGCACCGCCGTCGACAGCGACGCGGAGAAGATGTTCACCACGTTGTTGCCCAGCAGTACCGCACTTACCGCCTCGTCCTTGCGGTCGAGCAGGGCGTTGACGATCACCGCCCTGGGATGGCCCTGCTGCGCCAGCCGGTGCATGCGCGGGCGAGACGCGCCGGTGATCGCCGTTTCGGCGGCCGACAGGTAAGCGGCCAGCAGGAGGCAGACGAAGACGAGCGGAACCGCGATGGAAAGCGGGATGTCGAAATGCAGTTCGGCGTCCATGCCGCTCCTAGGCCGCGATGGCGTCGTCGAGCAGGCCGCGCAGGCCCGCCTCGTCGACGTCGCGGGTGACGAAGGATTTGCCGATGCCGCGCGCCAGCACGAAGGTGAGCTTGCCGCCCTCGGCCTTCTTGTCGCCGCGCATGTGCTCGATCAGCTTCGCCGCATCCCAGGTGCGGCTGTTGTCGCCGCCGATCGTGCGCAGGCGCACTGGCAGGCCGACGCTGCCGAGATGTCGACGCACGCGCTCGGCATCGGCCTGCGGGCAGAGGCCGAGCCGCGCCGACAGGTCGAAGGCCATCGCCATGCCCGCACCGACCGCCTCGCCGTGCAGCAGCGCCCCGCCGAAGCCGGTCTCGGCCTCCAGCGCATGGCCGAACGTGTGGCCGAGATTGAGCAGCGCGCGCAGGTCGGTGGTCTCGCGCTCGTCGGCAGCCACGATGCGCGCCTTGGAGAGACAACTCTGCTCGATCGCGTAGGTGCGCGCCGCCGCGTCGCCCGCCAGCACCTTGTCGCCGTTGGCCTCGCACCAGGTGAAGAATTCCGGATCGTCGATCAGCCCGTACTTCGCGACCTCGGCATAGCCCGCCAGCAGTTCGCGGAGCGGCAGCGTGTCGAGCACCGTAGTATCGGCCAGCACCAGGCGCGGCTGGTAGAAGGCGCCGACCAGGTTCTTGCCATGACGGGTGTTGATGCCGGTCTTGCCGCCGACCGAGGAATCTACCTGGGCCAGCAGAGTCGTCGGCACCTGGATGAAGTCGACGCCGCGCAGCAGCACGGCCGCCGCGAAGCCGGTGAGGTCGCCGACCACGCCGCCGCCCAGCGCCACCAGCGTCGTCTTGCGGTCGGGGCGACGATCGAGCAACTCGTTCATCAGCCGGCCGAAGCTCGCGAAATCCTTGCTGCTCTCGCCGGCCGGGACTGTCACCGTCTCGGTCCTCACGCCCGCCTTCTCGAACGAGGTGGCGAGGCGTGCGCCATAGATCGGCTCGACCGTGTCGTCGCTTACGATCGTGACCCTCGGCGCGGCCAGCAGCGGACGCGACAGTTCGCCCGCGCGGTCGATCAGGCCGGGACCGATGGCAATGTCATAGGCGCGGCCGGCCAGGTCGACGCGGATGGTGCGGGGCGAACTCATGCCGTCTGTCCTGCTGTCTGGGCCTGCAGATGCGCGCGGATGGCGTCGATCACCTGTTCGGTCGTGCGCTCCGCCGGCTGGGCGGTCGAATCGACCACGATGTCTGCTTCGGCGTAAATCGGGTAGCGCTGCTGCATGAGCCGCGCGAGTATTTCTCTCGGATCGCCCTGGCGCAGCAGCGGCCGGTGGGTTCGCTTCTTCACCCGGTCGAACAGCACGTCGAGCTCGGCGCGCAGCCACACGGTGAGCGCCCGGGCCTTCATCAACCCCCGCGTCTCGGGGTCCATGTAGGCGCCGCCGCCGGTCGACAGGACGCGCGGCGACTCCTCCAGCAGCCGGGAGATCACCCGCCGTTCGCCGGCGCGGAACTCCTGCTCGCCGAAGCGTTCGAAGAATTCGGCGATGGTACAGCCCGCCGCGCGCTCGATCTCGTCGTCTGCGTCGACGAACGGGAGGCCGAGTCTTGCCGCCAGCCGTTTGCCGATGGCGCTCTTGCCCGCGCCCATCAGACCCACGAGGGCTACGGTGCGCGGCAAGGACAGGGGAGAAGAGACGTCCATGTCGAGCTGCACCAGTCATGTCGCCCATTATGCCCCCGGTTTCAAGCGACTGGCTGCGGCACTCCCGTCGGCGACGTCTAGGCAATTGCCGCTCCGGGGGAGGGCAGGTAGGTTGCCCGTGTCGTGCCCCTGTTCCGTTCCAGAAACCGCTTCAACGTGCCCAACCTCCGCCTTGGGCCCATCATTGCCGCCGCCGTGGTGGCCCTGCTGGTCGCCGGCCTCGTGGCGCTCGCGGTGGTGGAGCCGCGCCCGCCGCTCAAGCACTTCGAAGTCCCGGTTCCGAATGAACGTCTTGCGCGGTAGCTGCGGCTTTATGGCCGCCGTAGCGCGATCGCTCACAGCCTGTGAAGCGTAAGCCCGCCTTCGGCCATGCGCGCGAGGTGCTGGCCTTTCTGGAGATGCTGCAGGCCGAACGCGGCGCCTCGAAGAACACGCTGATCGCCTACGGCGCGGATCTGGCCGACCTCCAGGCATTCCTCACGCGTCGCAAGCAGGGCCCGCTGACGGCCGACGCGACCGCGTTGCGCGCCTACCTGAAGTCTCTCGACTATGTCGGCATGACGCCGCGCACGGTGGCGCGACGCCTCTCGGTGATGCGTCAGCTCTTCCGCTTCCTGCTGGCCGAGCGGCTGCGCGAGGACGATCCGGCGAGCACGCTCGACTCGCCACGGCTCGGCCGGCCGCTGCCCAAGGTCCTGTCGCGGGAGGAGGTCGATCGGCTGATCGAGGCGGCACGCGCCCGGGACGCGGTCGATGGCGGTCGCATGGCGACGCTGCTGGAGATCCTCTACGCGGCGGGCCTGCGCGTGTCGGAGTTGGTGAGCCTCCCTCTGTCCGCCGTCGAACGCGATCCCTCGATGCTGCTGGTGCGCGGCAAGGGCGATAAGGAGCGGCTGGTGCCGCTGTCGGACCCGGCGCGCCTCGCCATCATTGCCTGGCTGCACATGCGGCGCGGCCAGCTTGCCGAGGGCGAGACCTCGCGCTTCCTGTTTCCGTCGCGCGGCCGCACCGGCCATCTCACCCGCCAGCGGTTCGCGCAGCTTCTGAAGGAAGCGGCTGTGGGCGCGGGGATCGATCCGGCGCGCGTGTCACCCCATGTGCTACGCCATGCCTTCGCCAGCCATCTGCTGGCCGGCGGCGCCGACTTGCGCTCGGTCCAATTGATGCTGGGCCATGCAGATATTGCCACCACCCAGATCTACACCCACGTGCTCGACGAGAAGCTGAGATCGCTGGTGCAGGAGCACCATCCGTTGGCCCGGCGAAAGCGCCGTCCGGCCGGTTGACAGGATTCCGCGAGCGGGCGACATCTGATTTCCAATGACGACTTACCTCGACTTCGAGAAGCCGATCGCCGAGCTGGAAGGCAAGATTGCCGAGCTTCGGCATCTGCCCAATTCCGGCGACGTCGACATCGCCGAGGAAGTCATGCGCCTGCAGGACAAGGCGCATAAGCAGATCCGCGCGACCTATGCCAAGCTCACGCCGTGGCAGCGCGTCCAGGTGGCGCGCCATGCCGAGCGGCCGCACGCGCAGGCCTATATCGACCGTCTGATCACCGACTACACGCCGCTCGCCGGCGACCGCGCCTTCGGCGACGACGCCGCCATCGTGGGGGGCATGGGCCGGTTGCAGGGCCGCAGCATCGTCGTGCTGGGCCAGCAGAAGGGCGACGACACCGAGTCGCGCATCAAGCACAATTTCGGCATGGCGCGGCCCGAGGGTTATCGCAAGGCGCAGCGCCTGATGCGGCTCGCCGACCGGTTCAAGCTGCCGGTGCTCACGCTCGTGGACACGCCCGGCGCCTATCCCGGCATCGAAGCCGAGGCGCGCGGCCAGGCGGAAGCCATCGCCAGCTCGATCGAGACCTGCCTCGGCCTCGGCGTGCCGCTGGTCAGCGTGGTGATCGGCGAAGGCGGTTCGGGCGGCGCGCTCGCCATCGCCTCGTCGGACCGCGTCTACATGCTGGAGAATTCGGTCTACTCGGTGATCACGCCGGAAGGCTGCGCCTCGATCCTGTGGCGCAACAATGCCAACGCGCAGGATGCGGCCGAGGCGATGAAGGTCACGGCGGCCGACCTGAAGAAGCTCGACGTGATCGACGAGGTGATTCCCGAGCCGATGGGCGGCGCCCATCGCGCGCCCGACGAGACGATCGACCTGGTGGGCCGTGTGGTCGGCGAAGCCATCGCCGAACTCGCGAAGCTCGACGGCGACACGCTGCGCCAGCGGCGGCAAGACAAGTTCCTGGCGATGGGCAAGAAGGGCCTCTGACTTCCTTGTCGCTGCGACTGAGCGTTCTCGATCAATCACCGATCCGCAAGGGCGGCACGCCGGCCGAAGCCGTGCGCGATACGCTGGAGCTTGCACAACTCTGCGACCGGCTGGGCTACACGCGCTACTGGTTGGCTGAGCATCACAGCAGCGAGGCGCTGGCCGGCTCGACGCCCGAAGTGCTGATCACGCGCGTCGCCGGTCTCACCGAGCGCATGCGCATCGGGTCGGGCGGCGTGATGCTGCCGCATTACAGTTCGTTCAAGGTGGCGGAGAACTTCCGCATGCTGGAGACGCTGTTCCCCGGCCGCATCGACGTCGGCATCGGCCGCGCGCCGGGCAGCGACCAGCAGACGATGCGCATCCTGGCCGACGGCAAGCCCAACTGGAGCGACGCCGACAAGTATCCCTACCAGGTGCGCGATCTCGTGGCCTGGCTGCACGATGCGCTGCCGCTCAATCACGAGGGCACCGGGATCGTGGCCCAGCCGAGCGGCGAGACCGCCCCCGATGTGTGGCTGCTGGGATCGAGCGACGACAGCGCAGCACTTGCGGCGCATTTCGGCCTGCCGTTCTGCTTTGCCCACTTCATCAATCCCGACGGCGGCGATGGCGTAACGCGCGCCTATCGCGCCCACTTCAAGCCCTCGTCGCTCCACGCAACGCCGATGCCGATGATGGCGATCTCGGTCCTCTGCGCGGAGACCGACGAGGAAGCCGATCTTCTGTCGCGCAGCCGCGAGGTCTGGGCGATGCGCCTGCGGACACTCGGCAATCCCGGTCCGGTGCCGTCGGTCGAGGAAGCGCTGGAAGCCGCGAAGCAGCCCGGCGCCGAACGCTGGCTGCCGGCGCTGCGCCGCCGCTCGGTGGTGGGCTCGCCCAAGACCGTGCGCGCAGGTCTCGAACGCCACGCGGTGGCCTACGAGGTCGACGAGATCATGGCGGTGACGATCTGCTACGACTTCGAGAAGCGGAAGCGGTCGTATGAGTTGCTGGCCGAGGAGTTCGGACTGAGCAGTTAACGCCTCATTGGAGCGCGCCACTCCGTGGCGCTCATGATCATGATTGCGCCACGGAGTGGCGCGCTCCAATGATCAAATCCCGGCGAGCGGGAAGCCCTTGCCCTTGCCGTTCTGCGGGCGGCGCGTCTCGATCATCGTGCGGGCTTCGCCGGCGCGGCCAGCTTTGATCATCGCCGAGGTCACGACGTATTCCAGCAGGTCGCGTTGCGCCCGGCTGCCGCCCAGGCGTTCGTGGGTGGCGAGCAGCGGCTCGATCTCGCTGATCGCGCGCGCCCAGTCGCCCTGCGCGTAAGCGTCGAAGCCGCGCGCCATCGGTTGCAGCATGTCGGCGGTGGCGCCCTTCGGGGCCTCAATGAATTTTGCCAGCGCCGCGCCGTCGCCCGCCATGGCGTAGGCCAGCACCGTGTGCATGTCGACGAAGCCGAGGCCTGACCGTCCGAACCATTTGGTGTTGTAGTCGGCAAGCTCGCGCCAGCGCCCGGCCTGGCGCGGCTCGCCCGCCATCTCGGCGCGCGCGAGGAACGCGGCGCAATCGGTCGCGACGTTGATCTGCGGTCCCCAGGCGGCGGCGGGGCTCAGCGCCTCGTCGTAGATGCGCCAGGCGTCTTCCATGCGGCCGGTCTCCATCGACCACAGCGCCAGATGCCAGCTGTTGTGGACGTGCATCAGCCCGTCGCGCGAATAGTCCTTCATCCAGTCCGTCAGGAAGGCGAGGCCGGTTTCGCGCTCGCCCAGCTCGTAGAAGAGATGGCCGCGGATGTGCGCGGCGTGCGCGCTTTTGGGAAAGGCATTGAGCGCGGCGTCGATGTTGCGCTGGCCCTCGTCGAGCTTCTGCAACTCGATCTGCGCGAAGGCGAGCTGCGTGCGATACCACCAGTCGTCGCCATAATGCTTCTCGAACGGCTCGAGCAGCGCTAGCTGGTCGACCTCGCGGCCGGTCTTGCCGGAGAAACCGATGAGACCGAACACGCTGGTCGCCGGCGCGAGCGCCATCGCGTCGCGCGGCCATTCCTTCATG
>JAKFVZ010000008.1 GCA_021732965.1 Reyranella sp. | reverse complement strand
TCTCGTCGGTCTCGACGGAGGCCTTGCCGCCACGGATCGCCTTGAAGAGGTCGCCTTCGGGGACGAAGGCGATACGCTGCTGCCACGGCCGGTAGCTCGGCGTGAAGTGAGGCTCCAGCGGAAAGTCGGGACCGACATGGGCGCGGACGCCGGCCAGCAGCTCAGCTCGCACCTTGTCGGATTCCTCGAGGGACCGGCGGGTGAAGACCGACTGGTCGTGCAGGATCTTGCGGCGAACGATCTCGTGGATCCATTCTTCGTCGACCTCGAGCTGGCGCAGCGTCTCGGCCAGTTCGATAGCATTGCGGCCCGGGATGAAATAGGTCGGCGTCCGCTGCAACATCGTGACATGGCCGGCCTTGTCGGCCATCGCCGGAATGACGGTTGCCGCCGTGGCGCCGGAGCCGATCACGACGATCTTCTTGCCGGTGTAGTCGAGGTCCTCCGGCCAGGTCTGCGGATGGACGATCCGGCCCTTGAAGCTCTCCATGTCCTTCCATTCCGGCGTGTAGCCGACGGAGTGGCGGTAGTAGCCCTGGCACATCCACAGGAAGTTGCAGGTAAAGCGGAGCGCCTCGCCCGTGTCGGTCCGGACCGCGTCGACCGTCCAGAGATTGTCCTGGCTCGACCAGGAAGCGGACTCGATGCGGTGGCGATAGCGGATGTGCCGCGCGATGTCGTTTTCCTCGATGACCTCGCCCATGTAGGTCTTGATCTCGTGCGCGGTGGCGATCGGCTTGCCCTTCCACGGCTTGAAGCGATAGCCGAACGTGTGGAGATCGCTGTCGGAGCGGATTCCCGGATACTTGTGAGTCAGCCAGGTGCCGCCGAAGCTCTCCTGCGTCTCCAGGATGACGAAGCTGCGGTCCGGCATCTGCGTGGTGAGGTGATAGGCGCCACCGATGCCGGAAATGCCGGCGCCGACGATCAGGACGTCGAAATGCTCGGTCTTGGCGGCCGCGTGCCTCGCAAGGGTGGTATCCGGCATGGGAAGGCTCTTTCCTGGCTGGTAATCTCGATCGCAGTCTTGCTTGAACATGAGCGTCCAGACCAGTCCCCAGATGCCACGATCCGAAACAGGTCCGAAAGGCCGCGGCGGCCGCGTGGCGGTGCTGCTGATCGTGGCCGTGATCGTGGGGGTCGGCCTGTGCGAGGGCCTCACCCGCCTGTTCCTGCCCGCCTTCGACCCCTCCGGGCAGTTCGAGTTTGCCCATCCGGTCGGCTCTTTGATGCTCGGCAAACCCGGCACCGTTGCCCGGCAGGCCAAGAACACCGGCGACTACGACATCCCCGTCCGGATCAATATGCACGGACTGCGCGACGACAATGACGTCTCCACGGCGACCCGCGACGACATCCTGGTCGTGGGCGATTCGTTCACCTGGGGCTGGGGCGTGGAGGCCAGGGACCGATTCTCCGATCGCCTCCGTATCCTGACAGGCCGCCGTACCTTCAACCTGTCGACGCCCACCGACATCGAGGGGTACGCCGGGTTGCTGGCCTACGCCCGCGCGCTGGGCGCCAGGGCGGACCGCGTGGTGATCGCCGTCTGCATGGAAAACGATCTTCACCGGTATGCCGCCCGGTCCGACAGCGAGGCATCCCCGCCCGACACCGTTCCGATCCGCCAATGGCTGTCCACCAACTCGGCTTTCTATCTCTTCGCCCTGACGGTCGTTCACCAGACACCGTGGTTGCGGACGCTCGCCGTGGAGGCCGGGCTGATCACACCGAACCTCGAAGGTATCAGCCGCAACGACGACGACCCGGCGATCGTCGCGGCCTCGGCCGACCGGCTGCTCGACATCGCCCGCCAGTATCGAGCGCTCGTCGTCCTCATACCGTCGCGCGCCCTCTGGGTCGGCCCGTCGCGCGCGGTCGAGGATCGCGTCCACCAGGCATTCGTGGCGGCGCTCCGGCAGCGCGGCATCGACGTGCTGGACCTGCGGCCGTTGCTGGAGGCAAAAGGAACGCCGCTTGCCTATCACTTCGCCAACGACGGACACTGGAATCCCGAAGGCCACGCGCTCGCCGCGCATGCCATCAGCCAGCATCTCGCCCGCTAACGGAAGTACCCTCATGCACGACAAGGTCGACGTCCTCATCATCGGTTCCGGCGCCTCGGGCGCCGCCGTGGCCTGGAGCCTTGCCGATACGAAGATGCGGATCCTCTGCCTCGAGCAGGGCGACTGGGTGAAGCCCACGGACTACCCCACCAATGGCCGCAATTGGGAAGCGCGCCTGTTCAGCGACTTCGCCATCAACCCGAACCGCCGGGCCCGCGAAACCGACTACCCGATCAACGACGCCAACTCGCCGGTGAAGGTCGTGAACTTCAACGGCGTCGGCGGCAGCACCATCATGTACACGGCGCACTATCCGCGCCTGCACCCGTCGGACTTCAGGGTGAAGACGCTGGACGGCGTGGCCGAGGACTGGCCGGTCGACTACCAGACGCTGGAGCCCTACTTCGCCGAGAACGACCGCATGATGGGCGTCGCGGGGCTGGCCGGCGATCCGGCCTACCCACTGCATCAGCCGCCGATGCCGCCGCTGCCGCTCGGCAAGTCGGGCCAGCGCTTCGGCAAAGCGCTGAACAGCCTCGGCTGGCACTGGTGGCCGTCCGATTCGGCCATCGCCACGGTCGAGTATGACGGCCGCGCGCCCTGCATCAATCTCGGCCACTGCACGCCGGGCTGCGCCCAGGGCGCCAAGGCCAGTACCGACATCACCTACTGGCCGGCCGCGATCCGCGCCGGCGTCGAACTCCGGACACGCGCCCGCGTTCGCGAGATCACCACCGACGAAGCCGGTATGGCGACCGGCGCGATCTATTACGACGCCGAGGGCCAGGAGCATTTCCAGCCCGCCGAGATGGTCATCGTGGCCTGCAACGGGGTCGGCACGCCGCGCCTGCTGCTCAATTCGGTGTCCGGCAAATTCCCCAACGGCATCGCCAACTCGAGCGGACTGGTGGGCAAGAACCTGATGTTCCATCCCTTCGCCCTCACCTACGGCTATGTCGACGAGCCGCTGGACGGCAACCATGGTCCGCCGCTCAACCTGTGGAGCCAGGAGTTCTACGAGACCGACCGCAGCCGCGGCTTCGTGCGCGGCTATACCCTGCAGCTCCATCGCGGCACCGGCTCGATCGTCGAGGCGATCACCAGCACGGCCGCCGGGCGCCTGCCGTGGGGTGAGGATCACCACAAGGTCTATCGCTCGCTGCTGAACCGGCGACTTGCCATGTCGACCATCACCGAGGACCTGCCCGAGGAGCACAACCGGGTCACACTCGATCCGGTGCTCAAGGACTCGAACGGCATCCCCGCGCCGAGAATCGACTACATGATCGGCGAGAACACGCGGAAGATGATGGAGCACGGCATCGCCCGCTCGAAGGAGATCCTCACCGAAGCGGGCGCCACCGGCTTCGGCGTAGAGGCGCCAATCATGAACGGCGGCTGGCACCTGATGGGCACCGCGCGCATGGGCACCGATCCCGAGCGGTCGGTGGTCAACGAATGGGGCCGCAGCCACGACGTGAAGAACCTGTTCATCGTCGACGGCAGCATCTGGGTCACCTCCGGCGGCGTGAACCCGACCTCCACCATTCAGGCGCTGGCGCTCTACATCGCCGACAGCATCAAGCAGCGTCTCGCCAACGCCACGCTCTTCGACTGAGGCCACGGACATGACCCCCGACACGCTTACAGGCGAGACTCTGACCGACGCCGAAACCCGCGACCTGCGCGCGCTGGCCGGCATCATGATCCCTGCCAACAGCACCTACGGCGTCCCGGGTGCCGACGACGATCTGATCTTCGCCGAGATCCTGAAGAACCTGGAGCGCGATACGGCCGACGCCAGGACGGCGCTAGGGCAACTGGCCGGGCTCTCGGGCGGTTCCTTCGCCGACCTCGCGCCGGAGCGCCGTGCCGAGATAGCCGCCCGCTTCAAGCAGGAAGGCGGCGCGCCTCTTTTCGCGCTCAATCGCGTGGTGCTGCTCTGCTACTACCGCGACGATCGGGTCATGCGCTCGCTCGGCCAGGAGCCGCGCTCGCCCTTTCCGAAGGGCCATGTCGTCGAGCAGGGCGACTGGTCGCTGCTCGATCCGGTGAGGAAGCGCGCGCCGATGTGGCGCCGCGTCTAGAGGGGGTGATTGGATTGGGATGCAAGAGGTCACCCTTGTCATCCTGAGCGAAGCGAAGGATCTCGCGTCCGCAACGCAGCCGTCTGATCGCTCTGTTAGGTCCTTCGCTTCGCTCAGGACGACAGGCGAGCGCTACCCGGTCAGCCCTGCCCGCGGGCCTTCAGCACGAAGCGCATCGCGCGGAAGCTCGAATCCTTCTGGATCGCCGCCGCGACCCGCGGATCGCCGGAGGGATTGCTGAGGGAGATCAGGACATCCGTCTGGGTCTGGCAGGATGCCGCCGCCGTCGCGGCGAGCGACTGTGCGCTGGCGTTGTTGACATCGGCCAGGTGAACGTTGGCGGCGAGGCAGTTGTCTCGCGCCTCGTAGGCGTCGTTGATGCTCTTCATCCGCTTGGGATCGTCCAGGCCGGCGCCGCGCAGCGAGCTTGCAGCCTCGCAGCCGCCCAGCAGCAGCGGGAACGCCACGAGGGCCGCTTGCAGGGTCTTCCTGGTCGCCGTCATCCGGTCTTCCACTCTCTCGTCAACTCGACGCAACAAAATTACAGACGGGCCCGGCCTGTCAAGACCGGGCCCGCCCGTGAACTCTAGTGGCGGCTGATCTCGGCGCGGCCGACGACCATGTGATGGACCTCGTCCGGTCCGTCCGCAAAGCGCAGATGGCGCTGGTTCACGTACATTTCCGACAGCGGCGACCACTGCGAGATGCCGGTCGCGCCATGGATCTGCATCGCCTGATCGATGATCAGGCAGGCCTTCTCCGGCACCATCGCCTTGACCATGCTGATCCACACGCGGGCCTCGCGATGGCCCAGCACGTCCATCGCCTTGGCGGCCTTCAGCACCATGAGGCGCATCGCCTCGATCTCGATCCGGGCGCGGCTCACCAGCTCGAGGTTCTTGCCGAGCTGGATGAGCTGCTTGCCGAAAGCGGTACGCGTCGAGCCGCGCTTGACCATGAGGTCGAGCGCCTTCTCCGCGGCACCGATCGAGCGCATGCAGTGATGGATTCGGCCCGGTCCGAGGCGGACCTGGCTGATCTCGAAGCCGCGACCCTCGCCCAGAAGGATGTTCTCCGCCGGCACCCGGCAATTGTTGAACTTGAGGTGCATGTGGCCGCGCGGCGCGTGGTCGTGCCCGAACACGGTCATCGGCCCCAGGATTTCCAGGCCCGGCGTGCCCATCGGCACCAGGATCTGCGACTGCTGGAACTGCGGCGAGGCGTCGGGGCTGGTCTTGACCATGACGATCATGATCTTGCAGCGCGGGTCGCCAGCACCGGAGATGTAATACTTCTCGCCGTTGATCACCCACTCGTTGCCGACCAGCTCGGCGCGCGTGGTGATGTTCTTGGCATCCGACGAGGCCACGCCCGGCTCGGTCATGGCATAGGCCGAACGGATCTCGCCGTTCAGCAGCGGCTTCAGCCACTTTTCCTTCTGCTCGGGCGTGCCGACCTTCTCCAGCACTTCCATGTTGCCGGTATCCGGCGCCGAGCAGTTCAGCGACTCCGAAGCCAGCGCGTACTTGCCCAGCTCGGCGGCAATGTAGGCATAGTCCAGATTGGTGAGACCGCGGCCGATCTCGGAGTGCGGCAGGAAGAAATTCCACAGGCCCGACGCCTTGGCCTTGTTCTTGGCGCCCTCGAGCAGCTCCAGCTGGCCCGGCGCCCAGCTCCAGCGATCCTTGCGGCCCTCGCCCAGCTTGAAGAACTGCTCGGTGATCGGCGCGACGTTCTCGGCGATATGGGCCTTCACCGCGTCGAACAGGGGCTGCGCCTCCTTCGACATCGCGAGATTGTTGAGTTCGGCGTCGAGATCGGGGCGAACCGCCTTCTTGGTCGCTGCCGCTGCCTTCTGGGTCATTGAGGTTTCCTCGGTTTCGGTCGATCTGACTTTGTGTTCGATCAATCCCTACAGACCTCAGTTCTCCGGTCAATAGGCCGCCGCCGCCCGCTTGGTGAACCTGTTGGAGGCAGGCACTTCAAAGGCGTAGTCTCGATGCAATGGGAGGTGGCCAAAATGGCAAGACTCGACGGCAAGGTTGCAGCGGTGACGGGCGGGGCATCGGGAATTGGCGAGGCGACGGTCAGGCTCTTCGTCGCCGAGGGCGCCCGCGTGGCCTTCTGCGATCGGGACGGCGAGCGCGGCCAGCGCGTGGCGGCCGAGCTCGAAGCCTCCGGCGCCAAGGTCGCCTTCACCCAGGCAGATGTCGGCACCGAGGCCGCGTGCCTCGCGTTCGTGAATGGCGCCGCGCAGAAGTTCGGGCGCATCGACATCCTCGTAAACAACGCCGGCATCCGCAAATACGAGAAGATCGACGAGGCCAGCGCGGCCAGCTGGAACGAGATCCTGAACGTCAACCTGTTGAGCTACGCCTTCTGCGCCAAGGCGGCCGTTCCGCTCATGCGCCGCAACAAGGGCGGCGCCATCGTCAACGTGGCCTCCGTCCGCTCCGTCATCGCGGGCGGCGGCAACCTGCAGTACGACACCACCAAGGCCGCGATCGCCGGCCTCACGCGGGCGCTCGCCGCCGACCATTCCGCCGAGGGCATCCGGGTGAACGCGGTCGGCCCGGGCCCGATCTTCACGCCGTTCCATCAGCGCCGTATCGAAGCGGCCGGCCAGACCGTCGAGCAGTACAACGCCGACGCTGCACGAGGCACCCTGCTGAA
>JAKFVZ010000009.1 GCA_021732965.1 Reyranella sp. | reverse complement strand
GTGCCGGCGCACGCCGTTGGTCTCGGCGATCGCGGCCGGCTGCAGGTCGGCTACAAGGCCGACCTCAACGTGATCGATCTCGACCGACTGAAAGTCTCCGCGCCGCATCCTGTGCACAATCTGCCGGGTGGCGGCCGTCGGCTGGAGCAGAAGGCCGAAGGCTATCGCGCCACGATCGTGGGCGGCGAGGTGACCTATCGCGACGGCGACTTCACCGGCGCCCGGCCGGGACGACTGGTGCGCGGGGCACGGTAGTCCTTGTCATGCTGAGGCGAAGCCGAAGGATCCTTCGCTTCGCTCAGGATGACAACTTGAAGCCCTCATAGCCGTTGGCCGCGATCTCCTCGCACTTCTGGCGATACTTCGGCGCGCCGCCGGCATAGGCCATGAAGGTGCGCTTGAGACGGCCGGGGACGTTCTTGTTCACGCCGGTCATCCAGGAATCGACCTTGGTGAGCAGCAGCCGCGATCCGGTGTCGTAGACATGGGCGGTCCACGCCGTCTCGGCCTCCGGCGTCGCCTCGATGCGGGTAAGGCCCTTGTCGCGCATGTAGCCCAGCAGGTCGGACACGAACTCGACGTTCTGCTCGATGCAGCGCGGCAGGTTGCAGAAGGTCGCCGCGTTGTGCGGGCCGACCAGGGTCAGCATGTTGGGGAACCCCGCGACATTGAGGCCGAGATAGGTGTGCGGCCCGTCGGCCCATTTGTCGCGCAGCTTCGCACCATCACGGCCTTGGAAGTCGATGCGGTCGAAGGCGCCGGTGATGGCATCGAAGCCGGTCGCATAGATGATCATGTCGAATTCGTAGTCTTTACCGCCGACGCGCAGGCCGGTCTCGGTGACACGCTCGATCGGCGTCTCGCGGATGTCGACCAGCTTCACGTTGGGCTGGTTGTAGACCTCGAAGTAGCCGCTCTCGAGAGGCACGCGGCGCGTGCCGTAGCCGTGGTTCCTGGGAATCAGCTTGTCGGCGATCTTCGGATCGTTCACGCGGGCACGAATCTTCTTGATGACGAACTCGGTCAGCGCGTCGTTGGCCGCCTGGTCCATCAGCACGTCGCGGAAATTGCCCTGCCAGAAGGCGAAGCCCGGCATGCTGTAGAGCTTCTCGAAGAAGGCCTCGCGCTCCTCCGGGGTCACGTCGGTCGAATGGCGCGGATCGGCGGTATGGACGAAGCAGCCCCAGTTCTCGCGGCACTGGGCGAAGATCTCATCGTAGCGCGAGCGGATGTCGGCCATTGTCTCGGGCTCGATCTTGCTGTTGCGCAGCGGCGTGCACCAGTTGGGCGTGCGCTGGAACACGGTGAGATGCCCCACGGTCTTGGCGATCTCGGTGATGGCCTGCACGCCCGAGGCGCCGGTGCCGATCACGGCGACGCGCTTGCCCGCGAAGCTGACGGGATGATGCGGCCACAGGCCGGTGTGCCAGGACTCGCCCTTGAAATCCTCGATGCCGGGAATCGTCGGCATGGTCGGCGACGACAGAGGCCCGATCGCGGTGATGAGGAAGCGCGCGCGGGCGCGGCCGCCGCTTTCGAACGTCACTTCCCATTCGTTGGCGGCCTCGTCCCAGTGCGCGGCCTTCACGCGGGTGTTGAAGGTGATGTCGCGGCGCAGGTCGAACTTGTCGGCCAGGAACTCGCAGTAGCGTAGGTTCTCGGGCTGGCCGGAGAAATGCTCCTTCCAGTCCCATTCCTTCAGCACTTCCGGCGAGAAGGAGAAACCGTAGGTCCAGCTTTCCGAATCGAAGCGGGCGCCGGGATAGCGGTTCCAGTACCAGGTACCGCCGACGCCGCCGCCCGCTTCGTAGACCCTCGCTTTGAAGCCCATCTGGCGCAGCTTCAGCAGCTGGTACATGCCCGACAGACCGGCGCCGATGACGATGGCGTCCCAGTGCTCGGCCACATCCTGGATCTCATGCGCGCGTGTCGCTTCAGCCGCGATGCTCATGGCGTTCCCCATCTTACTTTGGCGGATAGTATAGCGCGGCCGGCGGCATTGCGACGATGCGCAGAGCGAGATCGAAGGCCATTAACGCGGATGCTTCGGCGAGCCGTACATGTTGGCCAGCCGCGCGATCAGGAAGGCGACGTACATGACGCCCAGCACCTGCTCGATCACGATCAGCGATCGGGCCATGGGCGTCGCCGGCGTGATCTCGCCGAAACCGGTCGAGGTCAACACGGTGAAGGAAAAGTACATCAGGTCCGACCAGTTGAGCTTGCCGTCCGGCCCATGCGCGATCGTGGCGTGGAAGGCGTGCGGCTGGAACACCTGCAGGAAGCCGAACAGGCTGGCAAAGGACAGGGCGATCAGGATGTAGGCCGCAACGGCGCCGAACACCTTGTCGGTGGTGATCGGTCGGCGGTCGAGCACATAGCGCAGCAGCGCGATGGTGATGGCGCCGACGAAGACCGCCGTCGACCCCAGCGCGATCGGACGCAGCCCGCGATAGCCCATGCGATCGGCGATCAGCGTATCGACGGTGATGAAGCCGAAAACGCCCAGCCCCCAGAGCAGGGGACGTTCGAGACGCAGCGCCCAGACGGCCAGAACGAGGACCGTGAACAGCGCCACGCCCAGCACCGAACCGCCGATCGCCGAGCCGGCAAGCAGCGGATTGAGCACCGTGAAAAGGCACAGGGCGGCTACGAGAGCACTGCAGCGATTGCGGCGCACATAGGCGATGCGGCGCAGCATGCGATGTCGGTTCATTTCTCGGCCTTGGGCCCCCACCCCGGTTCTCCCCAATCCTAGCCGGAGAAGACGCCGAACGCGGCAACCAAAAGCCGGAAGCCGGCGTTCCTCTGGCAATTGGAGGAATTTGCCATGTTCCGCAGGGTTCTAGCGTCCCTCGGTCTTCTCGTCCTGGTCCTGACCGCCTGCGACCAGCAGATCCTGGTTGCCAGCCCGTCCCAGGATCCGGGCCACTACGAGGTCGTGGGGCTGGTGGCCGAATGATCGCGGGGATCTAGCCCCGCGATAGCGCCCCCAGGACGCCGATCACCAGTCCCAGGACCAACAGGCCGACACAGGCCATCATGGCGATTTGCGCCCGCTTGAAGTGATGGCGATGGTGAGCCGTCATTTCACGTTCGTGAATTCGCCTGTTGAAGTGGCCGAAATGCCAGAGCGCACCCAGCGCCGCGAAGATGCCGAGCAGCCAGAACGGCGCGAACAGCATCCAGATTTCCACGTCGGTACCCACGAGATCTCCCTGATGTCGCCTCTCTCTTAGGCCGGATCGGCTAGCGGGCAAACCACGGATTGAAGGGCGAGCGGAGCCACCGCCGGTCGTCGAACAGCGTGAGGAAGAGCTGGACGAACATCTGTCCCAGCCGGGGATCTTCCGGCCCATTGGCCTGCGTCCAGGCTGTGGTCTGCGACAGGGCCAGATCGTTGCGGCAGTAGATCCCGAAGACATACACACGGCCCGGCGTACGCGGCTCCGCAGGCTTCTTCAGGAAGATCTCTCCCGCGCAGACACGCGCGGCGGTGAGATCGTTGGCGGGATCGAACACCAGCACGAGGCGATAGTCGGGACGCAGCTGCTCGGGCGGCTGCTCGTAGGTGAAGGTGAGCGCCGGCCGCGGCTTGTTGGCCTGCATGACCGGCAACATCCGCTGCTTCGCCTCCTCGACCGGCATCTGCGGGAAGGGATTGCCCGCGACGATCACGCGGAAGAAGCGGCCGTCGGTCGCCGCCCAGAACTCGGAGAAATCGTATTCCGGTGCGTAGTCGACGCCGCCCACGGTCTGCGGACGGGCGCCCTGCAGACCGCCCAGCAGCATCATGGTCACGAGGAGAACACACCGCAGGACGGTCATTTATGGGAGCTTTTCGCCAGTGGAAGACGTTCGTGTGCCCGTCGAACGGGACCCTGCGGGTTTGCGTTCCGGGCCGCAACTGGAGCTGAACAGATGATGAAAGTGATCGCCGTTTCCGCCCTCGCGCTCTGCCTCGCCGCCTGCGGCGATACCTGGGGCCAGCGGGCCGTGACGGGTGGCGGCATCGGCGCCGGCACGGGCGCCCTGATCGGCGCGCTGACGCCGATCGGCCTGCTGCCGGGGGCGCTGGTCGGCGGTGCGATGGGTGCCGGCGTGGGCGCGGCGACGACGCCCCGGCGTTAGCACCCCGCTTCTGCGGCCAGTTCCGCATCGACCGCGAAGCCTCTAGGCTTGCGGCATGAAAATCTGCCTCTACGGCGCCGGCTCGATCGGCGGAATCATCGGCGCCCACCTCGCCCGCGTGAAAGGCGTCGAGGTCAGCCTGATCGCGCGCGGCGCCCACCTCGACGCGATCCGCCGGAACGGGTTGCGCCTGATCTCGCCGCACGAGGATTTCACCGTGAAGGTGAACGCGACCGACGATCCCGCGCAGCTCGGACCGCAGGACGTCGTGTTCATCACCCTGAAGACGCATCAGTATCTCGCGGTGCTCGACAAGGTCGCGCCGCTGCTGGGGCCGGAGACGGCCCTGATCCCGCCGACCACCGGTGCGCCCTACTGGTTCTTCCACAAGCTCGGCGGCCCCTTCGAGGGCAGCCGGCTGAAGCGGATGGATCCCGGCGGCCGTCAATGGTCGATGTTCGGGCCCGAGCGGGCGCTGGGCTGCGCCTATTGGGCGGGCGGCGTGGTGCCCGAGCCCGGCGTGGCGCATCTCGAGAACGACGTCTGCTACCTGCCGCTCGGCGAGCCCGACGGCTCGGCCTCGCCGCGCGTGACGGCACTCAGCGCCGCGATGAACGAAGCCGGCCTCAAGGCGCCGGTAAAGTCCGACATCCGCGCCGAGATCTGGAGCAAGATGATCAACAGCCTGACCTGGAATCCGATCGCGGTGCTGACGCTCGCCGACAATGGCGGGATCGGCCGCAGCCCGGGCGCCGTGGACATCGCTCGCCGCATGATGACGGAAGCCGAGGCCGTCGCCGCGAAATTCGGCGCGACCATGGCGACTCCGATGGAGAAGCGTATCGAGTTCACGGTCGGACTGGGCGACCACAAGATGTCGATGCTGACCGACCTTCAGGCCGGCAAGCCGCTCGAGATCGACGCGCTGGCCGACTCCATTGCCGACCTCAGCGAACTCGCCGGCGTGGCAACACCGACCATCGACATGATGCTGGCCCTGCTGAAGCTGCGGGCGGCTTCTTCATAGGAGCGCGCCTACCAGCTTTCCTTCCACGGCCTGATGTCCATCTCGAAGGTCCAGGCGCTTCGCTTCTGGCGGTGGAGCTGCCAGTAGGTCTCCGCGATGTCGTCAGGATCGAGAATCGCGTCGGGGCCTGCATTGTAGCGGTCGGGGAAGTTGGCCTTGATCCATTCGGTATCGATGGCGCCGTCGACGATGACGTGCGCGACGTGGATGTTCTGCGGCCCCAGCTCGCGCGCCATCGACTGCGCCAGCGCCCGCACCGCATGCTTGCCACCGGCGAAGGCCGAGAAGCCACGGCCGCCACGGATCGAGGCGGTGGCGCCGGTGAAGATCATCGTGCCCCGTTCGCGCGGCACCATCGCCTTGGCCGCCTCGCGGGCCGTCAGGAAGCCGGCGAAGGCCGTCATCTCCCAGACCTTGCGATAGACGCGCGGAGTCGTGTCGCGGATGTCGAAGCGGACGTTGCCGCCGATGTTGAAGACGAAGACCTCGATCTCGCCGATCTCGGTCTCGATCTGGCGAAACAGCCGCTCGACCTCGGCCTCGTCGCGGGCGTCGGAACCGAATGGATGAACCTTGCCGCCCTCTTCCACGATGCGCGCCACCAGCGACTGCAGCTTGTCGGCACTGCGGCGCGTGACGACGGCGGTGTAGCCCTCGCGCGCGAAGCGGCGGGCGATCGCGCCGCCCGTCGCATCGCCCGCACCGATCACGACGCAGACCTTGTCCTTCGCCATGGCGTTTCTCCTTCGCGGTCCAATCTGTCGGGCACGATCGGACGGCTCAAGGGAGATTACGTCATGGCCACGTTAGACAGCTTGCGCAGTTCGGTGGTCGTGAGGCCTGACCCGTCCGGCCGCCAGCCCGGCGGGCCGAACAGGAACATCCAGGCCTCGCGAGGCGACCGTGCCGAGGCGAGATCCTTCACGAGCCCGATCCACGGACCGAAGTTCAGCACCAGGGGATTGCGCGACGATACGGCGGGCGAGACCAGACCGAAGTCGCACTTCACCTCGTCTCGCTCGGCGATGTAGGTGCCGAACAGGCGGTCGAACACGATCAGCACACCGCCATAGTTCGCGTCGAGATACTCAGGATTGCGCGCGTGATGGACGCGATGGGCCGACGGCGTGTTGAGCACGTATTCCAGCCAGCCGAGCTTCGGGATCCAGTCGGCATGGATCCAGAACTGATAGAGCAGGTTAAGGAACAGGGCCGTCAGCACCGTCTGCGGGGTGAAGCCCAGCAGGACCAGCGGCAGGAAGAAGAACGACGTGCCGGCGAAGCGCCCGATCCAGCCCAGCCGGTAGGCCATCGCGAAATTGAACTGGTTGGGCGAATGGTGGACCGAATGCGAGGACCAGAACCAGCGCACCGTGTGGCTGGCGCGGTGGAACCAGTAATAGAAGAACTCCAGCCCGACGAAGAGCAGCAGCACCGACCAGACGCTGTCGAGCGACTGGGTGAACAGGCGATACTCGTACATCCAGTCGAGCCACGGCGCGGCCAGCGTGTAGGGAATGAACGCCAGCAGGCGGCGGCCGGCCAGGTCGCCGAGCGAGCAGGCCCAGGATTTCCAGTCATAGGCCAGGGCGCGGGTGCGTGACTGCCAGATGCCTTCGACCAGCGCCGCGGCCAGCACGAGCGGCAGGATGACGAGATAGAGAGTGGCGAATG
>JAKFVZ010000584.1 GCA_021732965.1 Reyranella sp. | reverse complement strand
CGCGCTCGACCTGAACGTCGTACGTGACCTTCTGGCCTTCATTCAGACCATTGAGGCCAGCGCGCTCGACTGCGCTGATGTGTACGAACACATCCTTGCCGCCCGAGTCGGGCTGGATGAAGCCGTATCCTTTGGTGGCATTGAACCACTTGACGGTACCTGAAGCCATTTTCGTGTCCTTCATTTCCGGCGCGAGAGAACCGAGCCACCGACACGATAGCAAGATTTCGCCCCTTCTGACCATCGCCCGTCGACGGCCCGAAAACCGACCATAAAATAGTCACGAAGGGGCGAACAACAGGCTTGAGCAGCGCTCAGACCCCAATATCCGGGCGCAGGACGCTCCAAGCCAGGACGATGACACCCGGAGAGATCTGAATCTCGTTCACCGGACCATCATCGCGCCGGGGGCGTAAAGCCTTTGCTGCGGATCTTCTTCTCCAGGATGGCAATTCCGGCCGCGGTATCGCCCCTGTTGCACTTGTTGATGCCCTCCATGATGTCGAAGTCGGGTCGGGTGCCTCCGTTACCGCCTGCATCTCCGAGATAGCGAGTGGCGTAGTCGCCGAGCTTCTTGCAGTAGGCCGCGTCGTCGCTCTGGGCGGCCGCCTCGCCTGCGACACACGCCAACAGCACAAGCGGAAGAGTCAGTCTCGTCATCGGATCGTTTTCGCCCCCTTGTACATTGCCGCCACACCGGCCGCCGCCCACGATGTAAGCTCTCGGCCCAAAGCCACACAAGGCCGCATCGCGGCGACGGAGGATCGTTTGAAGACCTACCAGCACTTCATCGCCGGTGAATACGTGGACCCGATCGGCGGCAAGTGGATCGACAGCATGGACCCCTATCGCGGCGAAGTCTGGGCCAGAATCCCCCAGGGCTGCGCCCGCGACGTCGATCGCGCAGTCGCCGTCGCATCGCTCGCCCTGCGCGAAGGTCCGTGGGCGACCCTGTCGGCGTCGAGTCGCGGGAAGCTGATGCTCAGGCTCGCCGACCTGATCGCGGCCAACGCCCAGCGGCTTGCCGAAGTCGAGGTGCGCGACAACGGCAAGCTGCTCTCGGAAATGCTGGGACAGGTCAACTACAATCCCGAATGGTGGCGCTACTTCGGTGGTCTCGCCGACAAGATCCAGGGCTCTGTCGTGCCGATCGACAAGCCCAACCACTTTGCCTTCACCCGGCACGAACCGGTCGGCGTCGTGGCGGCGCTCACCGCCTGGAATTCGCCACTGCTGTTCATCGCCTGGAAGTGCGCTGCCGCCCTCGCCGCCGGCTGCACCGTGGTGGTGAAGCCGTCGGAGTTCGCGTCTGCATCCACGCTCGAATTCGCGGCCCTGACCAGGGAAGCCGGCTTCCCCGACGGCGTGTTCAACGTCGTCACCGGTTACGGCCAGGAGGCTGGCTCGGCCCTCGTCGACCATCCGGGCGTCTCGAAGATCACCTTCACCGGCTCCGACAGCACCGGCGCGAAGATCTATGCGCAGGCCGCCAAGACGCTGAAGCGCGTCTCGCTCGAGCTGGGCGGCAAGTCGCCCAACATCGTGTTCGAGGATTGCGACCTGGGCGCCGCCGCGTCGGGCGCGATCTCCGGCATCTTCGCCGCCACCGGCCAGACCTGCATCGCAGGCTCGCGCCTCTTGGTGCAGAACTCGATCCGCGAGGAGTTCAGCCAGCGCGTCGCCGAGCTGGGCCGCTCGGCGCGCAAGGGCGATCCGATGCTGCCGGACACCAACATCGGCCCGGTCACGACCGCGCCGCAGTACCGCAAGATCCTGGACTACATGGAGATCGCCAAGGCCGAGGGCGCGCGCTGCATCCTGGGCGGCGGTGCCGCCAGCGACATGCCGGGCGGACAGTTCGTCGAGCCGACCATCTTCGTCGATGTACGACCCGACATGCGGATCGCCCGCGAGGAAGTGTTCGGCCCGGTGCTGTCGATCATCGGCTTCGACACCGAGGAGGAAGCGGTGCGGCTGGCCAACGACACGATCTACGGTCTGGCGGCCGGCGTCTGGACCAAGGACATGAACCGGGCGCTGCGGATGACCGCCGCGCTCAAGGCCGGCACCGTCTGGGTCAACACCTACCGGGCCATCAGCTACATGATGCCCTTCGGCGGCATGAAGCATTCCGGCATCGGCCGCGAGAGCGGCATGGAAGCGATTCACGAGTATCTCGAGACCAAGAGCGTCTGGATCTCGACGGCGGAAGGCTCACCCGCCAACCCGTTCGTGATGCGATAGGCCGCCAAGGAACTACGCCAGGCCGTTTTTCAGACGGAGGACAGCCTGGCGGGCGGGCTCATCGAGACCCTCCTCGCCCTTCGCCAAATGCATCACGATCTGCTCGACCGAGTCGAAACCCTGCGTGCACGCCGATTTCAGATCGTACCAGAGCTTGGCAGTCTCGCCTTCAGCGGGATGGGGGCGTGAACCCCTTGCTGCGGATCTTCTTCTCGAGGGCGGCAATGCCGGCAGCGGTGTTGCCCTTGTCGCACTTGTCGACGCCATCCATGATGTCGAAGCTTGGACGGTTACCGCCATTGAAGCTGCTGTCGCCCGCGTATTGGGTCGCGTAGTTAGCCAGCTTCTTGCAATAGGCCGCATCGTCGCTTTGCGCCATCGTCTGGCTGGCCAGAAAGGCGGATAGGGAAATCAGAACGGTAAAACGTGTCATTGATCGGGCTGCTCACTGAATAGCCAGCGAATCGGAAAGCCGTGTTCGACGCGCGATATGCTTGGTCTGCTCAGGCAAACAATAGGCTGACCTATTCGATACCGTCACGCGAAAAACCCTTCATCCTTGCCCGTGGATCGGCCGCCGTTCGTGATGCGCTGACTACGACCGGCCGTTCTTGAGGTGGAGGACGGCCTGGCGCACCGCCGGGTCGAGCCCCTCCCCACCCGCGTCGAGATGGGCGACGATGGCGTCTCGCATGGAAGGCGGCCAGAATTTCAGGAGGTGCGTGGCGATGGCCGATGGAGCGTCTAGGCACCGCTGAGGGGTGAAGAACCTGCCGATCTGGTTGGCCATCGTCACCAGTTTTTCCGCCGACATGATGGCTACTCCGCCGCGATGCGCCGGCTGCGCCGGGCCCGCTCGGCATACTCCTTCTGCCAGTCGCCCGGGCCGTTCGAGGGCGACACCTGCACCGCCGTGACCTTGTACTCGGGGCAGTTCGTTGCCCAATCCGAGATGTCCGTCGTGACGACGTTGGCTTGCGTGTCGGGATGGTGGAACGTCGTGTAGACGACGCCCGGCGCCACCCGATCGGTGATGTGGGCGCGCAGGCTGGTCGTGCCGGCGCGGCTGTCGAGCCTGACCCAATCGCCGTCGCGCACCCCGCGCTGCTCGGCATCGTGCGGATGGATCTCCAGCAGGTCGTGGTCGTGCCACACGACATTGCCGGTACGTCGCGTCTGGGCGCCGACATTGTACTGGCTGAGGATGCGGCCCGTGGTGAGCAACAGCGGGAAACGCGGTCCCGTGCGCTCGTCCGTCGGCACATACTCGGTGATCAGGAAGTTGCCTTTGCCGCGGGCGAAGCCGCCGACATGCATCACCGGCGTGCCAAGCGGTGCCTTCTCGTTACAGGGCCACTGGACGGATCCGACCTCGTCGAGAAGATCGTAGGAAACGCCCGCGAAGCCGGGCGTCAGCGCCGCGATCTCGTCCATGATCTCCGAGGGATGCCGGTACGGCATCGCGAACCCCATCGCTTCGGCGACCGCCAGCGTGATCTCCCAGTCGGCCATGCCGCTCTTCGGCGCCATCACGCGGCGCACGCGATTGATGCGGCGTTCGGCGTTGGTGAAAGTACCGTCCTTCTCGAGGAAGGTGGAACCCGGCAGGAAGACGTGGGCGTAGCTTGCCGTTTCGTTCAGGAACAGATCCTGGACCACGACGCATTCCATGGACGCAAGCGCCCGCGCGACATGCCCTGTGTCGGGATCCGACTGCAGGATATCCTCGCCCTGCACGTAGAGGCCCTTGAAGCTGCCCTCGATCGCGGCGTCGAACATGTTTGGGATTCGCAGCCCCGGTTCCGCATCGAGCGGACGCCCCCACCTCTGCTCGAACGTCGCGCGCACGGCATCGTCCGAGACGTGGCGATAGCCGGTGAATTCATGGGGGAACGATCCCATGTCGCAGGCGCCCTGGACGTTGTTCTGGCCGCGCAGCGGGTTCACGCCGACACCCGGCCGGCCGAGATTGCCCGTCGCCATGGCAAGGTTGGCGATGGCCATGACGGTCGTGGTGCCCTGGCTATGCTCGGTTACGCCCAGCCCGTAGTAGATCGCGGCGTTGCCACCCGTCGCGTAGAGCCGCGCGGCACCGCGGATCGCCTCGGGATCGACGCCCGCCATCGGCCCGACAGTATCGGGGCTGTACTGTGGCTCGGAAACGAAGGCAGCCCAGTCTTCGAACGCATCGCGGTCGCAGAACTCCCGCACGAACGGTTCGTTCACCAGGCATTCAGTGACGATCGTATGGGCCAGCGCGTTCATCACGGCAGCATTGGTGCCGGGCCGCAGGGGCAAATGATGCTCGGCCTCGACATGCGGCATGCGCACGAGGTCGATCCGGCGCGGATCGATCACGATCAGCTTAGATCCCTGCCGCAGGCGCCTCTTCATGCGAGAGGCGAAGACGGGATGCGCATCGGTCGGAT
This sequence comes from Reyranella sp., assembly GCA_021732965.1. Lineage (GTDB taxonomy): Bacteria > Pseudomonadota > Alphaproteobacteria > Reyranellales > Reyranellaceae > Reyranella. Next base: position 2,192 of record JAKFVZ010000584.1, on the reverse strand, counting down.
TGGCTCCGATCACCACAATCACGTCGCTCTGCTCGACCGAATCGAAATCCTGCGTGCCGGCCGAGGTGCCGAACGCCTGCGCGAGGCCGAAACCTGTGGGCGAGTGGCAGACGCGCGCGCAGGTGTCGACATTGTTGTTGCCGAAGCCGCCGCGGATCAGCTTCTGCATCACGTAGGTTTCCTCGTTGGTGCAGCGCGAGGAGGTGATGCCGCCGATGGCCAGGCGTCCGTGCTTCTCCTGCAGCCGGCGGAACTCCGACGCGACCCGGCCGATCGCCTCGTCCCAGCTCACTTCGCGCCACGGCTGGTCGATGCTCTCGCGGATCATCGGCTTCAGGATGCGATCCCTGTGATGGGTATAGCCCCAGGCAAAGCGGCCCTTGACGCAGGAGTGTCCGCGATTGGCCTTGCCGTCCTTCCACGGCACCATGCGCACCAGCTCCTCGCCACGCATCTCGGCCTTGAAGCTGCAGCCGACGCCGCAATAGGCGCAGGTCGTCACCACCGAATGTTCGGGCTGGCCGATCTCGATCAGGCTCTTCTCCGAGAGCGTCGCCGTCGGACAGGCCTGGACGCAGGCACCGCACGACACGCATTCGGAACTCAGGAAATCGTCGAGCGCGGCGCCGGGCGACACCTTCGATTCGAAGCCGCGCCCCTGGATGGTGAGCGCGAAGGTACCCTGCACTTCCTCGCAGGCACGCACGCAGCGCGAACAGACGATGCACTTGGAGGGATCGAAGGTGAAGTACGGGTTGCTCTCGTCCTTCTCCTGCTTCGTATGGTTCGCGCCGTCATAGCCGTAGCGCACGTCGCGCAGGCCGACGGCGCCGGCCATGTCCTGCAACTCGCAATCGCCGTTGGCCGCGCAGGTCAGGCAGTCGAGCGGATGGTCGGAGATGTAGAGTTCCATCACGCCGCGGCGGATCCGCTTCAGCCGCTCGGTCTGGGTCGACACGACCATGCCGGCCGCCACCGGCGTGGTGCAGGACGCGGGCGTTCCGGCCCGGCCCGCAATCTCGACGAGGCACAGGCGGCAGGAGCCGAAGGCCTCCACCGAATCGGTGGCGCAGAGCTTGGGCACCTGGATGCCCGCCTCCACCGCCGCGCGCATGATGGAGGTGCCTTCGGGAACCGCGACGGTCCGGCCGTCGATGACGAGCGAGACTTGCGCCTCGTCGCGGCTGGCGGGCGTGCCGTAGTCGGTTTCGGAAACGAGCGGCATGGCGTGCTCCTATCCCGCGGCCACGGCGGTGACTCGGCGGGCGAAATCCTCCGGAAAGTGCCGCAGGGCGCTCATCACCGGATAGGGCGTGAAACCACCCAGGGCGCACAGCGATCCGAACTTCAGGGTCTGGCAGAGATCCTCGATCAGCTCGAGGTTTGCCGCGACGCGTTCGCCGCGCTTTATCTTGTCGAGGGTCTCGACGCCGCGCGTCGAGCCGATGCGGCAGGGCGTGCACTTGCCGCAGGATTCGATGGCGCAGAATTCCATGGCGAAGCGCGCCTGCCGCATCATGTCGACGGTCTCGTCGAACACCACGATGCCGCCATGGCCGATCAGGCCGTCGCGCGCGGCGAAAGCCTCGTAGTCGAACGCCGTGTCGAACAGCGCGCGCGGGAAGTAGGCGCCCAGAGGCCCGCCGACCTGCACTGCCCGCACCGGCCGGCCGCTTCGTGTGCCGCCGCCGATCCCGTCGACCAGTTCGCCCAGCGTCACGCCGAAGGCCGTCTCGAAGAGGCCGCCATGCCTGATGTTGCCGGCCAGCTGGATGGGCATGGTGCCGCGCGATCGTCCCATCCCGAAAGCCGAATAGGCCTCGGCGCCCTCGGCCAGGATCCACGGCACGGTGGCCAGCGAGACCAGGTTGTTGATGACCGTCGGCCGGCCGAACAGGCCCTTGTGTGCGGGCAGCGGCGGCTTGGCGCGGACCTGCCCGCGCTTGCCCTCGATGCTCTCCAGCAGCGCGGTCTCCTCGCCGCAGACATAGGCGCCGGCACCGACGCGAACCTCGATATCGAAACCGGTCTCCCCGCCCAACAGCCCGTCGGCTTCGGCGAGCAACACGGCGCGCTCGAAGGTGCGCACGGCATCGGGATATTCGGAGCGGATATAGACGACGCCCCTGGTCGCACCGACGGCGAGGCCGGCGATCGCCATGCCTTCGATCAGCGCTAAGGGGTCGCCCTCC
>JAKFVZ010000590.1 GCA_021732965.1 Reyranella sp. | reverse complement strand
CAATTCAATCACTTACCTCATCCTGAGGAGGCCCGAAGGGCCGTCTCGAAGGATGGGCAACAGGCACGGTGCGCGTTCCCACCCTTCGAGACGGCCTGCGGCCTCCTCAGGGTGAGGTTATCGGGGGCTCTCCTAACCTGTTGTTTCAGCTGCCTTCATTTCCGGCCAGACTCTGAGGAGCGCCGCGAAGCGGCGCGTCTCGAAGGATGGGCAACAGGCAAGCTGCGCGCCCCGTTACTTGCCACCTCGTTTTGCATGTGCCCGAAGGGCCCCGAAGTCTCCTCTGATCAGGGCTTCCTTCTTGGCACGCGACCAGCCCTTGATTTGTCTTTCGACTGCGATTGCATCCGTGATGTTCAGAAAATGCTCCGACCAAACGATGACCACGGGAAGACGTTTGGCGGTATAGCCTTCGTAAGTGCCGTTGTTGTTCTCCGAAAGACGCCGCTCCAGGCCACGACGCGCCGAGCCGACATAGTAGCTGCCGTCTGAACAGCGAAGCATGTAGACGTGCGCTCCGTCTTCGTTGTCCATGGTTTCAGCCAGCTCGACCTTTGCCCATCCTTCGAGACGCGGCCTGCGGCCGCTCCTCAGGATGAGGTAGGTATCTGAATCAGTTCAATTGATTTCCGGTCGGGACGACGGCAAGAAAAAGCCGCCCCGGTTGCCCGGGGCGGCTTCTTTGTCGTCAGCGCGTTGCGCCGCCTACAGCGAGGCGAGCGCGTCGTTCAGGGTCTTGCTGGGGCGCATGCCGGCGGAGGTCTTCTTCTGGTCGGGCAGGTAGTAGCCGCCGGTGTCGACCGGCTTGCCCTGGGCCGCGATCAGCTCGGCGTCGATCTTGGCCTCGTTCTCCTCCAGCACCTTTGCCAGCGGCTTGAAGCGGGCGGAGAGGGACGTGCTGTTGTCGCGACGGGCCAGCGCCTGGGCCCAGTAGAGGGCGAGGTAGAAATGGCTGCCGCGATTGTCCAGCTCGCCGACCTTGCGGGCGGGGGAGCGGTTGTTGTCGAGGATCTTGCCGTTGGCCTCGTCGAGCGTCTCGGCCAGCACCTTCACGTCCTCGTTGCCGGTCGTCTGCGCCAGATGCTCCAGCGAGGCGCCGAGCGCCAGGAACTCGCCCAGCGAATCCCAACGCAGGTAGCCCTCGTGCTGGAACTGCTCGACATGCTTGGGCGCCGAACCGCCGGCGCCGGTCTCGAACAGGCCGCCGCCCTGCAGCAGCGGGACGATCGACAGCATCTTGGCCGAGGTGCCCAGCTCCATGATCGGGAACAGGTCGGTCAGGTAGTCGCGCAGCACGTTGCCGGTGACCGAGATCGTGTCCTGGCCCTTGCGGATGCGCTCGAGCGAGAACTTGATGGCCTCGACCGGCGCCATGATGCGGATCTCGAGGCCCTTGGTGTCCTCGTCCTTGAGGTACTTCTCGACCTTCTTGATCAGCTCCGCGTCGTGGGCGCGCTTGGCGTCGAGCCAGAACACCGCGGGGGTGTTGGTGAGACGGGCGCGGCGCACGCCGAGCTTGACCCAGTCGCGGATCGGCTCGTCCTTGACCTGGCACATGCGGAAGACGTCGCCCTGCTCGACCTTCTGCTGCATCAGGACGGTGCCGTCCTCGGCCACGACGCGGACGGTGCCGGCCGCGGCCAGCTCGAAGGTCTTGTCATGGCTGCCGTATTCCTCGGCCTGCTGCGCCATCAGGCCGACGTTCGGCACCGAGCCCATGGTCTTCGGATCGAAGGCGCCGTGCGCCTTGCAGTCCTCGATCGTGGCCTGGAACAGGGTCGAGTAGCAGCGGTCGGGGATGGCGGCGATGCAGTCGTGCAGCTTGCCGTCGGCCCCCCACATCTTGCCCGATTCGCGGATCATCGCCGGCATCGAGGCGTCGATGATCACGTCGCTGGGGACGTGGAGGTTGGTGATGCCCTTGTCGGAGTTCACCATCGCGAGGCCCGGACGCTTGGCGTACTCGGCCTGGATGTCGGCCTTGATCGCGGCCTTCTCGGCCTCCGGCAGGGTCTCGATGCGGGCCAGCAGGTCGCCCAGGCCGTTGTCGGGATCGATGCCGAGCTTCTTGAAGGTCGCGCCGTGCTTGGCGAAGACGTCGGCGAAGAATACCGACACGCAATGGCCGAACAGGATGGGATCGGAGATCTTCATCATGGTCGTCTTGAGGTGCAGCGAGAACAGGATGCCGTCCTTCTTCGCCATCTCGATCGCCGAGGCGTAGAAGGCGTTCAGCGCCTTGGCGCTCATCACCGAGCAGTCGATGATCTCGGCGGCCTTCAGCGGAATCTTGGGCTTCAGCACGGTGGTGGCACCGTCGGCGGCGACCAGCTCGATGCGGGCGTTGGTCGGGGCCGCGACGGTGGTCGCGACCTCGGAGCCGTAGAAGTCGCCGCCCGACATGGTGGCCACGCGGGTCTTCGAATCCTTGCTCCAGGCGCCCATCTTGTGCGGGTGCTTGCGCGCGTACTGCTTCACAGCGCCTGCGGCGCGGCGGTCGGAATTGCCCTCGCGCAGGACCGGGTTCACGGCGCTGCCCAGCACCTTGCCGTAGCGGGCGCGGATTTCCTTGTCGGCGGGCGTGGCGTCGCTGTCGGGATAGTTGGGGATGTCGTAGCCCTTGGACTGCAACTCCTTGATCGCGGCCTTGAGCTGCGGGATCGAGGCCGAGATGTTGGGCAGCTTGATGATGTTGGCTTCCGGCCGGGTCGCCAGCTTGCCGAGTTCGGCCAGCTCGTCGGGGATCTTCTGCTCGGGCTTCAGCTTGTCGGGGAAGTTCGCGATGATGCGGCCGGTCAGCGAAATGTCCTTCAGCTTCATCTTCACGCCGGCGGTGGCGACGAACGCCTCGACGATCGGGAGCAGGGAATAGGTCGCGAGACCGGGGGCCTCGTCGACTTTCGTCCAGACGATTTCGAGATCCGACATAGTTGCACCTCCGTGCGCCGCTTCAGGGTTCGGCTGGGTTGATCTGATGCTGAAATTGGACCGTCTTGTTGCACCACCGGGCGTCCAAACGCAACGTTCCGGCCGGGCACGGGTGGAATCGCCACAGCCCCTCAGGATTGCGTCCAGTCTTCGATCGTGAGTCCCTCGACGCGTCGAAATTCGGAAAGGTTGTTGGTGACGAGCGTCAGGCCGCGCGCCTTTGCCTGTCCGGCGATCAACACGTCATAGGGGCCGATCGGCAGGCCCTGCCGGGCGAGCCCGGCTCTGATCTCGCCGGCGGTGCGGGCGTCTTCCCGATCGAGGTCGAGAACGACGAGATCGGCAAAGAGCAGTCGCAGTGTCTCCAGGTTGAACTCGACCTTCCGGCTGCGGTACGCCCCGAAATAGAGTTCGTGCGCGACGATGGCGCAGGTGGCCAGCGTTCCCGGCTCTGCGGCTTCCACGCGGCGGCGCAAGGCGTCGGACCGGCCCGTCACCAAGGCGATGACGGCATTGGTATCGAGCAGCCAGGCCATCAGCCGAAAGCGCGGTCGAGCTCGGGCCGGCTTTGATCGTCGGGTTGCTGCCGGCCTTCCTCCATGAAGTCTGCGCTGAAACCCCGGTCGACGGCAGCGCGCAGCGAAGCCCAAGGTGCCGCGACGCCCCGATGCGGGCGCAGGATCACGGCATCGCCCTCGCGCGACACCTCGACCTCTTCGACGTCGAAGCGGAACTCCTTGGGCAGGCGGACCGCCTGGGAATTGCCGGAGCGAAACACCTTGGCGAATTGCGACATGGCCAGCCTTATGTATATACGATCATGTATATACGCTCTGCCTGCTCTCTTAACAAGATTGCCGACGGCACCGCCTCCGTTTACTACCGCCCGCCGTCTTCCTGCGTACCCGGAACCCCATGATTCGCCTCGACAACATCAGCAAGCAGAACGGTCACCAGCTCCTGTTCATCGACGCCTCCATGGGCCTCCAGAAGGGCGAGAAAGCGGGCCTCGTGGGGCCCAACGGCGCCGGGAAGACGACGCTGTTCCGGATGATCTCTGGTCAGGAGCAGCCCGACGACGGGCAGGTGACGATCGATCCCGGCATGACCATCGGCTATTTCAGCCAGGATGTCGGCGAGATGTCGGGCATGAGCGCGGTCGCCGCGGTGATGGACGGGGTCGGGCCGATAAGCGCGCTGGCCATCGAGATCGCCCAGCTGGAGGCCGCGATGGCCGATCCGGAGCAGGCCGACAAGATGGACGCGCTGGTCGAGCGCTACGGCGAGGTGCAGGGCCGCTTCGAGGAGCTGGACGGCTATGCGCTCGACGCCCGCGCGCGCGAGGTGCTGGCGGGGCTGTCGTTCAGCCAGGAACGCATGGACGGCGACGTGGGCCTGCTCTCTGGCGGCTGGAAGATGCGCGTGGCGCTCGCCCGCATCCTGCTGATGCGGCCCGACGGCATGCTGCTCGACGAGCCCTCCAACCATCTCGACCTCGAAAGCCTGATCTGGCTCGAGGACTTCCTGAAGAAGTACGACGGCGCGCTGCTGATGACGAGCCACGACCGCGAGTTCATGAACCGCATCGTCGGCAAGATCATCGAGATCGACGGCGGCACGCTGATCACCTATTCGGGCAACTTCGATTTCTACGAGGTTCAGCGCGCCCTGGGCGAGAAGCAGCGGCAGGCGCAGTTCGAGCGCCAGCAGGCGATGCTGGCCAAGGAGATGAAGTTCATCGAGCGCTTCAAGGCGCGCGCGTCCCATGCCGCGCAGGTGCAGAGCCGCGTGAAGAAGCTCGACAAGATCGAGAAGGTGGAGCCGCCGCGGCGCCGCCAGTCCGTGATGTTCGACTTCCGCACCCCGCCGCGCTCGGGCGAGGACGTGGTGAGCTTCCGCAACGTCCACAAGGGCTACGGCACGCAGCCGATCTATGCGGGACTAGACCTGCGCCTGCGCCGGCTGGAACGCTGGTGCGTGCTGGGCGCCAACGGCGCGGGCAAGTCGACGCTGCTGAAGCTGGTGGCCGGCGCGACCGAGCCCGACGACGGCAGCGTCGCGATCGGCGCCAGCGTGAAGATGGGCTACTTCGCCCAGCACTCGATGGACCTGCTGGACGGCGACGACACGGTCTTCGAATCGCTGGACCATTCCTTTCCGCAGGCGGGCACCGGCGCGCTGAAGTCGCTGGCCGGCTGCTTCGGTTTCTCCGGCGACGACGTCGAGAAGCCCTGCCGCGTCCTGTCGGGCGGCGAGAAGGCGCGGCTGGTGATGGCCAAGATGCTGTTCGATCCGCCGAACTTCCTGGTGCTGGACGAGCCCACCAACCATCTCGACATGGCGACCAAGGAAATGCTGGTCGCCGCGCTCGCGCAGTTCGAGGGCACGATGCTGTTCGTCTCCCACGACCGCCACTTCCTGGCCGCGCTCTCCAACCGCGTGCTCGAACTGACGCCCGAGGGTGTCCACCAGTATGGCGGCGGCTACACCGAATATGTCGCCAGCACCGGCCAGGAAGCGCCGGGCCTGCATCCGGGCTGATGCCGGGCTGGCGGGAGGCGCTGGCTGCCAGCGGCGTGCTGGATCTCCTGGCCGGCTTCGATCCGCGGATCGCCGGCACCCTGCCGCTCGAGGTTTCGATGGCCGGCAGCGACATCGACATCCTGTGCCACGCGCCCGATCCCAATGACGTGGCAGAGCGCCTGTGGCGATGGCGCGAGCGGCTTCGCGCCCTCAACCTCTGGCGATGGACAGCGGAAGGCCGGCCGCTCGTCGCGACTTTCGCCATCGACGGCTGGCCGGTGGAAATATTCGCCAGCCCGGTCGAGGTCGATCGGCAGGAAGGCTGGCGGCACTTCCTTGTCGAAGGGCGGCTGCTGGCACTGGGCGGCGATGCGCTTCGCGAGCGTGTCATGGCCTTGCGGCAGGGTGGCGCCAAGACCGAGCCGGCTTTCGCGGCGGCGCTGGGGTTGCGTGGCAATCCTTACGCTGAGCTTTACGGGCTTTCGCGCGCACCGGACGCGGAACTCCGCGACGTGCTGCTCCGGGCGGGCTTCGGGGAGGCATAAAAATCCCGGGGACCTGTCGGCTCCGGCGAGCCTCGTTCGTCGTCCCGACAGAAGGCCGATGAAGTCGGCTCCAGCAAGGAGACAGACATGCGCGTGATGGTGATCGTGAAGGCGACCGCGGACAGCGAGAAGGGGTTCGTCCGTTCTCCGGAAACCATGGCGCTGATGGAGGCCATGGGGAAGTTCAACGAGGAACTTCAGAAGGCCGGCATCCTGCGCGACGGCGACGGGTTGAAGCCCACGTCCGAGGGCCGGCGGGTGGCCTTCGATGGGGCTGGCCGTTCCGTGAGGAGCGGGCCGTTCGCGCCGGCGGGGGAGCAGATCGCCGGCTTCTGGCTTTGGGAGGTCAAGGACATGGACGAGGCGGTGGCGTGGGTGAAGCGCTGTCCCAATCCCATGCCGGGACCGAGCGAGATCGAGATCCGGCCGCTCTACGAACTGGCCGATCTGATGGGCGACGCCGGCTGAAGGCTGGGTCGCACGAGAATTCGTGCGGCGGTCGATGAGGAATCCGTCGCCGATTCCTCCAGCCGGGGCGAGCGGGAACCGCGCGGGCCGGATAGTATGCCTCATCGATGAAGCCCCATCAGAGGATAGAAGAAGCATGAGCAACGCATCCGACTACACGCCGCCCAAGGTCTGGACCTGGAACAAGGCGAGCGGCGGCCGGTTCGCCAACATCAACCGGCCGATCGCCGGGCCGACCAGCGAGAAGGAGCTTCCCGTCGGCAAGCATCCGCTGCAGCTCTATTCGCTGGGTACGCCGAACGGCCAGAAGGTCACCATCATGCTCGAGGAGCTGCTGGCGCTTGGCCACACGGGCGCGGAATACGACGCCTTGCTGATCAAGATCGGCGAGGGCGACCAGTTCGGCAGCGGCTTCGTGGATGCAAACCCTAACTCGAAGATCCC
>JAKFVZ010000131.1 GCA_021732965.1 Reyranella sp. | reverse complement strand
GTCCGATGGTGCGCCGTCCTGTCCGATCAAGGCTTCGTCGACCGCGACGTCGAGGCCCTGGTTGAGCGGATCGGGGCGCAGCTTGCCGTCCTTCACCAGCTGGGCATGCAGCGGCACATGCACGTCGACCTCGTTGCGTGGGCCTCGGCAGTCGACCACGCGGTCGAAGCTGCGCGTCTCGCGGACGTCGGAGCTGCGACGGACGATCGTGACCTCGACCTTGTAGTCCGTCGTCTGTCCGATCTCGACGCGCCCGGAGACGATCGAAAGCTGTCCACGCGCCTTGGCGGCATCGATCTGTTCGCCGATCTGCGGGGCGACGCGATGACGATGGATGTCCCACCATGGCCGCAGATGACGCAGGAAGCGCTTCCGCTGATCGAGATCAAGGGCATGCCAGAGCTCGTTGTTGTGCGGCCGCAGAAGTTGCATCAAGCCCGGCCAGCCGAGGCCGGCGCGCAGCCTGGCGCGGAACCGTTTGGTCCGCTGCGACAGGCTGCCGGTGAAGAGGTCGCTCGTATCGGCTTCGGGCGTGGGGATCGGCGCACTTGGATGGTGATGCGGCACCAGTCCCCGGCGGGACAGGGCGACGATTGGGCCTTTGTGGCCCTGTTCCAGCAGCGAGAGCAGCACGTCGATCATCGTCAGGCTGGTGCCGATCAGCAGGATCGATCCTTCGGGGGCGAGTCCGGCGATCGCCTCGTCTCGCCATGGGTTGCCGTGATAGGCGCCGGAATCCGTCGAAGGAGGGCGGTGGCCGGTCGCCAGCACGGCCTTGCGGGCGCGGAGCGGGGACTGACCTTCGATATCGAGCTCGACGCCGTCCTGCCGGTCACGGATCGCGACGACATCGCCGGTGATCACTCGGAGGCGACCGTTGGAGAGCTTGACCGACTCGGCGAGCAGGTCCTGCAGGTACCGGCCGTAGATTGCGCGGGGAACGAAATCGGCGCGGCCATAGCCGCGGTCGCCACGCGCCAGCCATTGCACGAAATGGTCCGGCTCGTCGGCCAGGGCGGTCATGTCGCTGGCACGGACATTGAGAAGATGATGCAGGCAGTGGGTCGAGTAGGCGACGCCCAGTCCCAGATGCGGGCCACGCTCGATGAGGGCGACGCGCAGCCGGCTCTTGCGGACGAGCTGGGCGGCAAGCAGCACGCCGCTGGCGCCACCGCCGACGATTGCGATGTCGACAGGCGAAGATGACGGTTCGGAATGCTGCATCGCCGAAGTATGGCAGATGCGCTGCTGCCGATGCCAGCCATCGAAGTGCGACGCCTCGGCGCTGCCACGTCAAGGCGATCTGGATCAGCAGCGCCTGGCCCCGTTACCATGCTTGGCACGTCGTTCATGAAGGATGGTCAGGAGGGATCATGCAGCACACGAAGTTTGGCCGAACCGGGCTGCGCGTCTCGAAGCTCTGCCTCGGCACGATGACCTTCGGGCTGCAATGCGACGCCGTCCAGAGCAGCGACATCCTCGACGCCGCCGCGGCCGGCGGCATCGACTTCCTCGACACGGCCAACGTCTATCCGCTGGGCGGCATGCGAGACACGGTGGGCCGCACCGAGCAGATCGTCGGCAACTGGCTGAAGGGCAAGCGTCACCACTACATCGTGGCGACCAAGTGCGGCGGCGTCATGGGGCGTCATCCCTGGGAGCAGGGCACGTCGCGCAAGCATGTGCTGGAGGCTATCGAGGCGTCGCTGAGGCGGCTCGGTACCGACTATGTCGACCTCTACCAGCTTCATCGCTACGATCCGGCCACGCCGCTCGACGAGACGATGGAAGCACTCGACACGGTCGTGCGGCAGGGCAAGGCGCGCTACGTCGGCGTCTCCAACTGGCCGGCGCACAAGGTGGCGCGCGGGATCGGCCGCGCCGAGGTGAAGAACACGGCCCGCATCGATTCGGTCCAGCCGCGCTACAATCTGTTGTTCCGCAGCTACGAACGCGACCTGCTGCCGTTGTGCGAGGAGGAGGGGATCGCGGTGATCCCCTACAATCCGCTGGCCGGCGGCCTCCTCACGGGCAAGTACAATGGCGAGGCGCCCCCACCGCAAGGCTCGCGCTTCCAACTCGGCACCGCTGGCGCCCGCTACCAGGAGCGTTACTGGCACCGGCGCGAGTTAGAGACCATCGAGGCGATCCGTGGCGTCGCGGCCGAGGCGGGTATGAGCATGGCCGTCCTGGCGATGCGCTGGACGCTTTCCAATCCGGCAATCACCGCGCCCATCATCGGCGCGTCGAAGCCCGAGCAGCTCGCCGAGAGTTTCGCTGCGGCCGAGCAGGGGCCGCTACCCGAGGACCTCAAGGCCATACTCGACCAGCTTACGCACGAATGGCGCGCCGTCGATGCGGAGCGTTGATATCGGGGGGCCAGGCTACTCCGGCTCGATGCCGGCGACCTTCATCATCTCGCGGTAGAGTTCGATCTCGGCGACCATGATGCGCCGCATCTCCTCGGGCGTGCAGGGCGCGATTTCCGAGCCGCCCAGGGCCTGGCGTTCGACATAGGCCGGATCGGTGATGGCCTTGAGCATGGCCTCGCGCAGCTTCGTCATGATGGGTTGCGGCACGCCGCGCGGCATCAGGATGCCGGTCCAGGTCATCAGCTCGAAGTCGGGAATGCCCTGTTCGATCAGGGTCGGTATGTCGGGCGTGAGCGGATAGCGGCCGCGGCTGCCGACGCCGAGGCAGCGCACGGTGCCGGCCTTGACCTGCGGCAGGCTGGTGACCGGATCGGCAAAGCACATCTGCACATGGCCGGCCATCGTGTCCTGCAGTGCCGCGGGCGTGCTCTTGTAGGGCACGTGCAGCATGTCGATGCCGGCCTTGGCCTTGAGCAGTTCGCCGGAGATGCGTGTCGAGGCGCTGCCCGAGCCGAAGTTGATCTTGCCTGGCTGGCGCTTGCACAGCGCCACGAACTCGCCGGCCGTCTTGGCCTCGACCTTCGGGTTCACGATCATGAACACCGGCGCGCGGCCGATGATCGTCACCGGTTCGAAGTCTCGCAGCGGGGCGTAGGGCAGGGACTTCATCATCGCGACATTCGACGCCGCGGCGGTGTTGGAGCAGACGAAGATGGTCTGGCCGTCGGGCTTCGCCTTGGCGGCGACTTCGGCGGCAATGGCGCCATTGGCCCCCGGCTTGTTCTCGACGACGGCCGGAACACCGAAGGCCTTGTTCAAGCCCTCGGCGACGTTGCGGGCGCTCTGGTCGGTGGCCGAGCCCGGACCGAACGGCACGATGATGCGGAACGGGCCGTTAGGAAAAGTATCCGCCTTCGCTGCGCTGCCGAAGGGCAGCGCAGCAGCACCGACGATCAGGGAACGGCGGTGCATGCTGTCAATCCTGCCTAGCGACGCCACCAGCCGCGCTTGGGCTTCTCCGGCGGCGCGTCGATCACGGGGACCGGCGGCGGTGCAGGAGCGGGCTCCGGTTCCGGGATCACGATCGGCTGTGGCGCCGACGCGACCACCGGTGGGGCCGGGGGAGGCGGCGGCGGAGCGGCTTCGACGTTCACCGGCTCGCCGGGATCGAAGGGCGCGCGTTCCACCGGCACGTGCTCGACCGGCATGGCTTCCAGCGGTGTCGGCGGCGAAGCCGGCGGCTCGTGAGCGCCATTCGGCTCACTCGTGTCATTACCGTTTTCGGCGCGTTCCTCGCCTTGGGAATCGGCCTGGTCTTCGTTGGCCTGACCGTCCGCGGCCTGGCCTTCGCCCTGCAGCGGCTCGCCTTCGCCGTTCTCGCGACGGCGGCGGCGACCACCGCGACGACCGCGTCGACGGCGGCCGTCGCGGTCGTCGCCATTGGGCTCGCCTTCCGGACGATCGCCCTCGGCGCCGTCATCGTCGGCGCGGGCGGTATCGGGTTCACCTTCAGGCGCATCGCCCTCGGCATCTTCCTCGGCGGCACCGTTGAGGCGTGGCTCTTCGCCCTCGCTGGCCTCGCCGGCAGCCTGCGGCTGGTCGGAGCCTTCGCCGTCCTCGCGGCGCCCACCACGACGGCGACGACGACGGCGGCGACGGCCACGACCCTCGCCACCTTCCTCGTCCGCGCTACCATCTTAGCCGCGCTAGTCACCCTCGCGGGCCTCGACGGTCTCGCCCTCGTCGGACGAAGCCTCGTCGCCGGACGCTTCCTCGTAGCTGGCGCGCGCCAGTTCGGGCGCCGGCCGGCTGTCGTTGCGATGGTCGTCGCGACGCGACCGCACGCGCTCGATCTCGCAATCGGCGGCGTGAAGCTCCTCGTCGGCCTCGACGATGACCGTGAAGCCGTAGCGCTGCTCGATCTCCGACAGCGAATGGCGCTTCTGGTTGAGCAGATAGAGTGCCACGTTCGGCGGGACGCTGACCGCGATCTCGCTGGCGCGGCGCCGCACGCCTTCCTCCTCGATGGCTCGCAGCGCATGGAGCGAGGCGGATTCGAGCGAGCGGATGCGGCCCGTGCCGGCGCAGTGCGGGCAGACCTCGGTCGAGTGCTCCAGCAGGCTGGGACGCAGCCGCTGGCGCGACATCTCGAGCAGGCCGAACGCGGAGATGCGTCCGATCTGGATGCGCGCGCGATCGGTGCGCATCGAGTCCTTCACCTTGTGCTCGACCTGGCGCTGGTGACGTGTCTCCTCCATGTCGATGAAGTCGATCACGATCAGGCCGGCGAGGTCGCGCAGGCGAACCTGGCGGGCGATCTCCTCGGCGGCCTCGATGTTGGTACGCACCGCCGTCTCCTCGATGTTCCGCTCCTTGGTGGAGCGGCCCGAGTTGACGTCGATGGCGACCAGCGCCTCGGTCGGATTGATGACGATGTAGCCGCCGGAACGGAGCTGCACCGTCGGCGAATGCATGGCGTCGAACTGGTTCTCCACCTGGTAGCGGTGGAAGAGGGGAATCGGCTCCTTGTAGAGCTCGACCTTGTTCGCCTGGTGCGGCACCAGCTGGCGCATGAACTCGGCGGCGCCCTGGAAGCCCGCCTCGCCCTCGACGAGGACCTGCGCGATGTCGGTGTCGTAGATGTCGCGCAGCGAGCGCTTGATGAGATCGCCTTCCTCGTAGATCAGCGCCGGCGCCGTCGAGCGCATCGTGATCTCGCGGATCGAATCCCAGAGCCGCGACAGGTATTCGTAGTCGCGCTTGATGTCGATGTTGGAGCGTTCCAGCCCTGCAGTGCGCAGTATCACACCCATGCCCTGCGGCACGTCGAGGTCGCTCAGCATCTCCTTCATCCGCTTGCGGTCGGCGGGGTTGGAGATCTTGCGCGAGATGCCGCCGCCACGACCGGCGTTGGGCATCAGCACGCAGTAGCGGCCGGCCAGCGAGAGGTAGGTGGTGAGCGCCGCGCCCTTGTTGCCGCGCTCTTCCTTGACGACCTGCACCAGCAGCACCTGGCGGCGCTTGATGACTTCCTGGATCTTGTACTGGCGGATCGGGTTGCGGCGACGACGCTCGCGCGTCTCGCGTTCCTCCACGACCTCGTCGCCGCCCAGCGTCTCGACCGTGACGTCGGGCTGCGGCGCCTCGGCCAGATCGGTCGAAACCTCGCTGTCCGCTTCGACGGGCTGATCGCTGCCTTCCGCGGTCGCGACGGTCTCGCCTTCGGCTGCGGGTTCGGAGGCCGGGGCGGCTTCCGCCGTCTCCACGGCGGCCGTCTCTACAACCGTTTCGGAGGGGGCAGGCTCGACGTGAACCGGGCCATCGAGACGCTCGACGGGAATTTCCGCGGGCTGGGCCTGCGATTCCGGCTCGCTAGTGCTCGTCTCGACCGCGACGGTTTCCGTCACGGCCGTTTCGGCGGATGCCGCCTCCAAGCCCGGCGCCTCGGGGCCAGGTTCGCCCGCAACCACGTCGGTCGGGGCGTCGGGAGCGGGGGCCGCTTCCGCGGCGACCTCTTCACGGGCCTCTTCGATGTCGGTGCGGTCGACGCGATTGCGCCGGCGCGGCTCGTCCTCTTCAGCCTCGGCGTGCAGGCGATGCTGTTCGGCGATCAGCCGTTCGCGGTCGGCGACTGGGATTTGATAGTAGTCCGGGTGGATTTCCGAAAAGGCCAGGAAGCCGTGCCGGTTGCCGCCATACTCGACGAACGCCGCCTGCAGCGACGGTTCGATGCGGATGACTTTCGCGAGATAGATATTGCCCTTCAGGGGCTTGCGGCTCGCGGTTTCGAAGTCGAATTCTTCAAGTCTCGTTCCATCGACCACAACGACCCGGGTCTCTTCCGGGTGACTTGCATCGATGAGCATACGCCTTGCCATGGGCTCGCTCCGAGGCGTCCGATCCCTACCGGTGCGAGCGACCGGCGGCCATGTCGCCTCCGTCGTGCGAGGGGAGCGGTGCGTCATCGACCCGCCGAACGGCCAACTCTGGCCAAGACGGGGAAGCTTCACGCCGCCGGACCACGACTGGGTCCTGCCAACCTCGAGTTTCCTGATAGCCACCGCCTGCCTGACAGTCTCTCCGCAGACCGGCCGCGCCCCCATTTTTGCAAAGGCGCGAGCCCAGCCTGGCTCGGAAACTGCCGTCGGAGCGCGACCCTAAGGCGCGCTACGAACGACGGCGACTGCTCGCGGAACGCAACATACGGGGTTGGCAACTGGCGGACAATCAAAAGATTGTGTCAGGTGAATTTGATCTTTTAAGGCATTGAAAATATTTGGAATTACAGTCTCTTTTCTGATACTGGTTTAACAATATTCAAATAATTTTCATCCCTCTTTGACCCTTGGCGTTCGCCATGTCCGATTTCCGCCGCCGTCATTTGCTCGCCGTTCTGGCCGGCGTGAGTGTGCTTGGAATGGGCGCAGGGGGCGCCCTGGCGGCACCGTCGAAGCGCCAGAAATCAGTCAAGAAGCCGACGCCGACCGTGCCGATGGCCCGGCCGAAGCTGGTGTTTCTCGACCCCGGGCATGGCGGCCGCGATCCCGGCGCCCTGGGCGGCCGAGGGACCCAGGAG
>JAKFVZ010000374.1 GCA_021732965.1 Reyranella sp. | reverse complement strand
GAGCAGCGCAAGATTCCGCTCTTCACCACGGTGCATCGCAAGCACCTGATGATCGAGGAATAGGATCGTGGCGGAGCGTGCGGACTACGCCCCGCCGCCCGCCGCTCCCCGGCGCACCGCCGCCATGTCCGTCCTGCCGCGCGGCGGCGTGCGCCTGCGCACGCTGGTCCTCATCCGCTGGGGAGCCGTCGCAGGCCAGGCCTTCACCGTCGCGGTGGTGCATTGGGGACTTGGCTTCGGCATGCCGGTCCTGGCGGTCGGCGGCACGATCGCCCTTTCGGCGCTGCTCAACCTCACCGTCAGCATCGGCCGTCCGGGCTCGGCACGAATCTACGACCGCGAGGCGGCGATCTTCCTCGCCTTCGACATCCTGCAGCTCGCCGTGCTGCTCTACCTCACCGGCGGCCTGATCAATCCCTTCTCGCTGCTGCTGCTCGCGCCCGTCGCGATCGGCGCAACCATCCTGTCGCTGGCGAGCAACGTGGCGCTCACGCTGCTCACGATCGCGAGCATCGCGCTGCTGGGCCTGTTCTATCAGCCGCTGCCGTGGAAGGGGCCGCCGCCCAACCTGCCCGACATCTATCAGGCGGGCGTGTGGGCCGGCCTGTCGCTCACGACCCTGCTGATCACCCTTTACGGTTGGCGGCTGGCCGAGGAGCAGCGGCAAATGGCCGATGCGCTGGCGGCGGCCCAGGCGGCGCTGGCGCGCGAGCAGCAGCTCTCGGCGCTGGGCGCGCTCGCGGCGGCGGCGGCCCACGAACTGGGCTCGCCGCTGTCGACCATCGCGGTCGTCACGAAGGAGATGCAGCGCGAGATCGAGTTCGACGATCCGTTGCGCGAGGACGTCGAATTGCTGGCCGCCGAATCGGAGCGCTGCCGCGCGATCCTGGCGCGCCTGTCGATGGACCCGGCCGGCGACGTCTCGGACTCCTACACGCTGGTGCCGCTGCCGGCCCTGATCGAGGCCGCCGCACAGAACTATGCCCGCGAGGAGATCGAGATCGCCTTCGTGTCGGGTCCTTTCGGCGAGGGGGTGCCAAAGACCGCGCCGATCCAGCTGCGCAGCCCCGAGATCATGCAGGGTATCGGAAACATCGTGCAGAACGCCGTTTCCTTCGCCCGCAAGGAGGTGCGCGTTGCCACCCGCTGGACGCGGGACTGGTCGGAAGTCGAGGTCGTGGACGACGGGCCGGGCTTCTCCGAGGCGCTGCTCGACGAGTTGGGGACACCGTTCATTTCGACCCGGCAGGGCCAGGAAGGCCATATGGGCCTGGGCGTCTTCATCGCCAAGACACTGCTGGAGCGCACCGGGGCCAACGTGACCTTCGGCAATCGCAGCGACACGGGCGGCGGGGCGGCTGTCTCGGTGCGCTGGCCAAATCCGGTCTTCAAGGCTACATAGCGGCCGATGTCGAAGGAATCGCCATGACCCAGGACAGCGGCGCCAATCGCCCTGTGTCCCCTGTCATCGCCGGTGCGACGAGCAACAAGGACCGTACCTTGCTCATCGCCGACGACGATGCAGCTTTCCGCAACCGGATTGCGCGCGCGCTCGAGCAACGCGGGTTCATCGTGACCGCGGTCGGCTCGGTGGCCGAGGCGCTGGCGCAAACCGCCCGTCCCCCGGCCTTCGCCGTGCTCGACCTCCGGCTGGCCGACGGCAACGGCCTGGAGTTGGTCGGCCCGCTGCGTCAGGCGCGCCCCGACATCCGCATCGTCGTCCTGACCGGCTACGGCAACATCGCGACCGCCGTCGCCGCCGTGAAGGAAGGCGCCGTCGACTATCTCGCAAAGCCGGCCGACGCCGACGCCATCGAGCAGGCGCTGACCGCGCACGGCCGCAAGCTGCCGCCGCCGCCCAGCAATCCCATGTCGGCCGACCGCGTCCGGTGGGAGCATATCCAGCGCGTGTTCGAACAGTGCGACCGCAACGTCTCCGAGACCGCGCGCCGCCTCAACATGCACCGCCGCACCCTGCAGCGCATCCTCGGCAAGCACGCCCCGCGCGAGCACTGAACTCCGCAGCATGACCCCTCCGTCGGCGTAAGACGCCGACACCTCCCCATTTGAATGGGGAGGAACGAAAAAGCCTTGCCTCCCCATTCAGATGGGGAGGTGCCCCGAAGGGGCGGAGGGGTCAAATCTTCAGGCCCGCCGGCTGGCGGCGTTCCAATACTGTTCGAGGTTCGAGATCAGCGCCGGGCTGAAGTGGCAGTAGGCCTGCTCGCGTGCATAGAGCGCGGCGTAGCGGCGGAACGTGTCGAGCGGCTCGATGCCGAGGCGCAGGGCGCGCCGGTTGCCGATGGCGCCGACCGCGCCCGATCCGGTGAGGCGGTCGATGACGCGGGTGATGGTGGCGTCGATCTCATCGGGCGCCACGACCTCGTCGCAGATCATGCGGCCGACCTCCGAATCGCACTCGATGCGGCGCTCGTACATGATCGCCTGGCGCGCGAGACGGTCGCCGACGAAACGTGACAGCCGCAGGTTCGCCATCGCCGGGATGATGCCTTCCTTGCGCGCCGGCAGGGTCATGTAGGCGTCGCGACCCGCGATGTTGAAGTCGGTCGCCAGCAGGATCTGGCAGCCGCCGCCGATGGCAAAGGTCTCGACCGCCGAGATCCAGAGCTTCTCGATCGAATCGCCCGCGACTTCGTCGGGCAGCACGTCCGGCCGCGCGAGGCCGCGGAACATCTTGTTCACGAAACCCATGTCGCGGATCAGGAACCACAGGAACGGGATCTTGCCGTAGTAGAGATGCGTGAGGTTGATGCCGGCATTGTAGACGCGGCGGCCGGCATACTTGCCCTCCGGCACCACGTCGCCGCGCAGCACGGCGACCTCGCTCTGCCGGTCGAGGATGCAGACGTCGGCGCCGATCTCCGTCGCGGCCTGGGTCGCATTGTCCTCGGAATTGAGGAAGCGCCGGTTGGACAGGAGCAGCACCGCCGCCTTGCCCTGGCGCTCGACGCGCGCGTAGCCGAGATCGAGCGTGCCGTCGCGCTGGAACTTGGCCAGCGCCTCGGTCGACTCCTCGCGCGGCAGCAGCATGGCGTGGCAGAGATGCAGGCCGCACTCGGCATCGGCCAGGAACTGATTGCAGAGAATGCCCTGGTCGATCTCGACACCGTCCTTCTCGGACTGGCGCAGCTCGGCCTCTGCGGCGACCTGCGCCGCCGTCGGCGCGAGGCCCGGCACGAGCGCGGCGGCGTCGTAGACCAGCCGCTCGATGCGCACGAACTTGGCGCGATTGTCGGTCAGCCTGTCGTACAGCGTGCGCGCGTGGCGACGCAGGAACGCGAATCGAGCCTCACGCGCGGCCTGCTTCAGGGACTCGGCCGCGTCATAGGTCGCGGGATCGCGATTCGGTTTGGAAGGCAGCCGCGCCAGGCGTTCGGCGGCGTCGCGCCAGTAGGCCGAGAATGCAGCCACGTCGGCCGCGAAATCGCCGCTGGCCGCGACCGGCGCCGGTGCCACATCCATCTCGACGTTCCTGCCCGAAGAATTATGGAGCGGGCGACGGGATTCGAACCCGCGACCTACGGCTTGGGAAGCCGACGCTCTACCACTGAGCTACACCCGCATTGACGTCATTCTAGCGCGCGGTTGCGCCCGAGGTCCAATCGTGTATCTCAGGCGGATGCTCGATGAAGTCCTCACTCCCGAAGAGCGCGCCGTCGTGGCGCGCGCCCGCGCCTTTGCCGAGGAGCATGTCGCGCCCAACGCCGCGCGCTGGGAATGGGAGCGGCGCTATCCGCTCGAAACCATCAAGGCCGCCTGCGCCATCGGCCTCAACACGATCGAGCTGGCGAAGAAGCATGGCGGACGGGGCCTTTCCTTCTCCTGCAAGCTGCGCGCCTTCGAGGAGATCGCGAAGCACGACTTCGCTTTCGCCTTCGCCCTGATCAACCATCACAATGCCTGCACGCGCTTCGCCCGCGACGGCCAGCCGGACCATGTCGCGCGCCTGCTGCCGCGGATGCTGACGGGCGACCTGATCGGCTGCGCGGGACTGAGCGAGCCCGGTGTCGGCAGCGACTTCGGCGGCCTGGAGATGGAAGCCGAGCGCGTCGAGGGCGGCTGGAAGGTCAACGGCGCCAAGGCGTGGATCACCAACGCCGCGGTCGCGGGGCTATCCGTGGCCTATGCGCAGACCGACAAGTCGAAGGGCTATCGTGGGATCATCTGCCTCGCGATCGAAGCGGAGCGGCCCGGGTTCCATCGCGAGCCGCCATTCCAGCTCCACGGCGGCCACGCGATCGGCGTCGGCGGCTTCCGCCTCGTCGACTACGTCGCGCCCGACGAAGCCGTGCTGCATCCGCCGGGCCAGGCTTTCAAGGCCGCACTCGCCGGCATCAACGGCGCCCGTGCCTACGTCGCGGCCATGTGCTGCGGCATGCTGCAGGCCTCGCTGGAGACGGCGGTGCGCTACACGCAGCAGCGCAAGACCTTCGGCCAGCCGGTGATCGAACATCAGGGTGTACGCTGGAAGCTGGTCGACGCGGCGACCGATCTCGAGGCGGCGCGCCTGCTCACCTATCGTGCCGCGCGGCTGATCGACGAGGGCGCCGACGCGGTGATGCCGGCCGCCTACGCCAAGAAGTTCGCGACCGACATGGCGGTGCAGCGCATTGCCGACTGCATCCAGGCAATGGGCGCCAACGGCCTGCGCGCCGACTATCCGCTGGCCCGCCATCTCGCGGGCGCCAAGATCGCAGCCTATACCGACGGCTCGATCGAGATGATGAACGAGCGCATCGGCGCGGGGCTGGGCTCTGTGTTCGGCGCACAGGCGCAGTAACACGCGAAACGGCAAATCAAAGGAGCGCGCAACTCCAGTTGCGCTCATGCCTCGCTTGCCGGGAAAGCTTGAGCGCCACTGGAGTGGCGCGCTCCAATGAGAGCGGGTTAAGCGTTGTGCGCGCGCTTCAGGGCCTGGTCGAGATCGTCGAACAGGTCGCTGCTTTCCTCGACGCCGACGGAGAGGCGCAGCAGGTCGGGCGGGCAGGGCGTGCCCGGTCCCTCGATGCTGGCGCGATGCTCGATCAGGCTCTCGACGCCGCCCAGCGACGTGGCGCGCTTCCACAGGGCGACGCGCGCCGCCGTCGCGATAGCCGCCCGCTCGCCGCCCTTCACCCGCACCGAGAGCATGCCGCCGAAGCCGCCTGTCATCTGCCTGGCCGCTGCGGCGTGGCCCGCGAAGGAGGGCAGGCCGGGATAGAGGACCTGTTCGATCATCGGATGCTCGGCGAATTTCTCGGCGAGGCTCTGTGCCGACCTGCAGGCCCAGGCGACGCGCGGGAACAGGGTGCGCATGCCGCGCATCAGCAGCCATGCCTCGGTCTGGCCGAGGATGGTGCCGAGCTGCGAGCGGATGGTGCGCAGCTTCGCCCAGTAGGCGTCGTCACGGGCGCCGGTCAGGGCACCGGCGATGATGTCGGAGTGGCCGTTGAGATACTTGGTGGCCGAGTGCATCACGATGTCGGCGCCATGCTCGATGGGCCGCGTCAGGACCGGCGTCGCCACCGTGGAGTCGACGCCCAGCAGCGCCCCGGCCTTGTGCGCGATCGCCGCGATCGCGGCGATATCGGACACGCACCAGGTCGGATTGGCCGGCGTCTCGATCCAGACCAGCTTGGTGACGCCGGGCTTCACCGCAGCGGCGACCTGGTCGGTCTTGTCGGTGTCGACGAACTCGACCTTGAGACCCCACTGTGTGGCGAAGGTCATGAGCCAGTTGCGCAGCGCCCAGTACATGACTTTCGAAGTCACGACATGGTCACCGGGGGTGAGGGCAAGGAAACAAGCCGTTGCCGCGCTCATGCCCGACGAAAAGATCAGCGACTTCGCGCCGCCTTCGAGCGCCGTGAGCGTTGCCTCGGCATGGTCGAACGTGGGATTGTCCGAACGGGCGTAGATCCGCCCCGAACTGTAGCCGTTGTCTTCGTCCCGCAGATAGGTGCTGGCCATGTGGATGGGCGGCACCACGGCCCGGGTGATCGGGTCGACCCAGCCCATCGCCTGAGCGGCGAGCGAGGCGGGGGCAAAGTTCTTTTCGGACATCGGGGCACCGTCGGCTTACGGGAAACTTACGTCGATAGCGCCCTTATAGCGCATCGCAGCACTTGAAATGACGGTGCACTAGTAGCTTCATATGTAGTGATTTGCATTCAGGATCGATAGTATCGGCACGGTTGCCGATCAGGTGGCGAACACTCGCTGGGGAGTCAGGAAATGGACGGTCAGACCCTGCACACGACGAAGCAGCTTCAGACAGCCGGTCGAGGCGACCGCGTCGCACGCACCCGCGAATCGATCGTCGCGTCGGCCCTGGCCCTCGCCACGGCAGGACAGGTCGCTCCCATCGTGCGTGACATCGCCCAGATGGCAGGTGTGTCCGCCCGCACCGTCTTCCAGCACTTCGCCGACACCGCCGAACTCTACGTCGCGGTCCTGGGCCGCGTGCTGGCGGCACTGGTGGGTGAATCGAAGGAACTCGCGACCGTCGGTCCGGTCGAGCAGCGCATCGCCAGCATGATCGACCAGTGCGCCGACCGCTACGAGCAGCTTCGCCCGATGTGGACCTTCGTGGAGACCCTGCAGCGCCGCTCGCCCGAGGCCGCCGACATGATCTCGCAGATCTACAGCGCCAACACTGCGAACCTCTCGCAGGCATTCGCACCCGAGCTGGCTGCGCTGCCGGCCGAATCGCGCCAGCGGGCGCTGACGGCCCTGGCGCTCGCCATCGCGCCGGAAAGCTGGGTCGTCCTGCGCCAGCGCCTCAACCTGTCGGTCGAGCAGGCCCGCGAGGAACTCAGCTTCGTTGTGAAGTCGGCGTTCGCGACCGAGGCCGCGCGCCGCTAGCGGCACGAGGCTCAGCGCCGCCTGCGGCGGTGTGGGCCAGCATCTCTAGCGAGCGGTCGCGCAGGCCGAGCTCGCCGAGGTGCCTGACCGTGTTTT
>JAKFVZ010000485.1 GCA_021732965.1 Reyranella sp. | reverse complement strand
CTCCTCAGGATGAGGTAAGTGACTGAATCGATTCAATTCATTTCCAGTCGGCCTCTCAGGACCGGTCGGGTCAGGCGTGCAGGTGCTCGTGGCCGTGCCGATGCTTTTCCAGCTTCCGCTCGGCGGGCACCAGATGGAGTTGGCCGTGGCGGACGCCGCGCTGGCTCACCGTGTCGTCGGCCATCGCGCGCACCTCTTTCACGGGCCCGCGCAGCACAGAGACCTCGAGACAGGAATCGTGGTCGAGATGCACATGCATCGTCGCGACCTGCAGGTCGTGGTGCCTGTGCTGAGCCTGGGTGAGCCGGCGGCCGAGGTCGCGCGTATCGTGGTCGTACACGTAGGCCAGCGTGGCAATGCAGAACTCCTCGTCCTTGCCGGACTTGTCCTCCGCCAGCGTCTCGCGCGCGGCGGCCTCGCGCAGGATGTCGCGCAACGCTTCCGAGCGGCTTGCATAGCGATGCTTCTTCATGTGGCGATCCAGTGTCGCCAGCAGATCGTCGTCGACCGACAGGGTGACACGCTGCATCCAAACCTCCTTCTGCCGCTGCGGCGCGAAGTATGCCGCATTTGGAGACGGCGGATACGAAAACCGTCTCGCGCCTCCACCGGCCGGTGCCGAGGAATACCGCCCCCGCTCCTTGTCCGGCGCCGGCCCGCATCGTATGAGAAATGATGATTTTCCGCTTACGAACGCTTCTCGTGCTCCTCGTATCTCTGTCGCTCCCGCTCGGCGCGGCCGAGGCCCAGGATGGACGGACAGTCATCGTCGCGGTGAGCAGCGATCCCGGCCATCTCAATCCGGCCATCTCGACCGCCAGCCCGGTGCATGCGGTGGCCGACTCGATCTTCAACGGTCTAGTTTCACTGGATCGCGACGGCACGGTCCGGCCCGATCTCGCCACCAGCTGGTCGGTGGCCGAGGACGGGCGCGAGGTCCGCTTCACCCTGGCGGCGGGCGTGACGTGGCATGACGGCAAACCATTTACCGCCCAGGACGTGAAGTTCACCTTCGAGGAGGTGCTGTTCCGGTTCCATGCCCGCGCGCGCGCCGGCCTCGCGCCGGCCGTGGAGTCCATCGAAGCGCCCGATGCGAACACCGTCATCTTCAGGCTGAGGCGCCCGCATCCCGCGCTGCTGCGGCAGCTCGACGTTACCGAGGCGCCGATCCTGCCGCGCCACCTCTATGCCGGCACCGATCCCAACCGCAACGAGGCCAATGCCCGTCCGGTCGGCACCGGCGCCTTTCGTTTCGAAAGCTACCGGCGCGACGAGAGCATCGTGCTGGTGCGCAATTCATCCTACTTCAAGCCGGGCCTGCCGAAACTCGACCGGCTGGTCTTCCGTGTGATTCCCGAGACCGCCACGCAGATCGCGGCTCTGGCCAACGGCGAAGTCGACTATCTCGGCCGCGTGGCGCCGGCGGACGTGGCGCGCCTCAAGGGCAAGGCCACGCTCGCCGAGACGACTGCCGGGCCAGGCGGGGCCAACTGCATCATGACGCTCGCCTTCAACCTGCAGCGGCCCGCGCTGGCGGCGCTACCGGTGCGACAGGCCTTCGCCCACGCGCTCGACCGCCGCCAGATGCTCGACCTCGTGCAATTCGGGCAGGGCCGGGTCGTGCAGGCGCCGATCCATTCCGCCATCCGCTGGGCGACCCTGCCCGACGCGCTGCAGGCGTACGATCTCGATCCGGCCAAGGCCAATGGTCTGCTCGACCAGGCGAAGCTGCCGCGCGGCACCGGCGGTTAGGGCGGCGGCGAACGCGCGACCTTCGACCTGCTCACGTTCCCCGCCTTCGCACGCTACGCCGAACTGATGCGCCAGCAGCTCGCGCAGGTCGGCATCGTGCTGCGCCTGAAGCCGCTCGATCCCGCCGCCTTCGCGACGGCGGTGTTCACCCAGCGCGACTTCGACCTGGCGCTGATCTCCTACTGCAACGGCGTCGATCCCGAGATCGGCGTGCGCCGCATGTATCATTCGAGCGCCGTCGGGAACGTCCCCTTCTCCAACGCCGCGGCGTACCGCAACGCCGACGTCGACAGGCTGTTCGACGAGGCCGGCTCGTCGGTCGACACGGCGAAGCGTGGCGAGGCCTATCGGGCGATGGAGCGGATCGTGGCGCACGACCTGCCCTACTGGTGGCTGGTCGAGACGGATTTCACCTCGGCCTGGCGCAGCGCTTTCGTCGATTTCGCGCCGTGGAGCGGCCAGTTCGCGGAGCGCGCCGCGCCGGCGCGTTGATCCCGCAATGCGCCTTCTCTGGCGCTGTTCGTTCCTGATCGCCTCGGTGTGGCTGGCGGCGACACTTGCCTTCGTGCTGGTCCATCTTGCGCCGGGCGGACCGGCCATCGCGCTGGGCGGTGAATCCGGCGCGCCGGGATATCTCGAGGAAATCCAGAAGCTTTACGGGCTCGACCGCCCGCTGCCTGAGATCTACGCCAACTGGCTGCTGAACATTTTGCGCGGCGACCTCGGCTACTCCTATCGCAGCCAGCAGCCCGTGCTTTCCCTGATCCTCGAACGGCTGCCGGTGACTCTGGCCCTGGTGGCACCGGCCATTCTCTTCTCGGCCCTGGCAGGCATTGCGCTCGGTCTTGCACGGATCCCGACGCAAGACCGGCCGGGCCATGGCTTCGTCGCCGCGATGGCCGCGCTGCATGCGCTGCCGAGCTACATTGTGGGACAGGCGCTGGTGATCGTGCTGGCACTCGGCCTCGGCCTGTTGCCCGTACAGGGCCTGGTTGATGCGCGCAGCGCCGCCACCGGTGCGGCACGGCTTCTCGACATGGCACGGCATCTCGTCCTGCCGGTGCTGACCCTGGCGCTGCACCATATCGCCTTCATGGCGCTGCTGACGCGCGCGCGCGTCGCCCGCGAGCTGGCTCGACCCTACACCGTGACCGCCGCCGCCAAGGGCCTGACGCAGGCCGGTGTACGGCGGCGCCATGCGCTGCCCAATGCGATACCGGGCATCGCCACGCTGTTCGGCGCCCGGCTCGGAGGCTTCGTCGCGGGCGCCGTCGTGGTCGAGACCCTGTTCGCCCTGCCCGGCCTCGGACGGCTCATCGTCACCTCGGCGATCGCGCGCGATCATCCGGTGGTGATCGGCATCGTCCTGTTCACCACGGCGGTGGTGGTGGCAACTAACCTGGCGGTTGACATGCTGCTGCGGTGGCTCGATCCGCGCCTCGACGAGGCCGACACATGACCGGCTCGCTCGTTCCTTCGCGATCCCGTGTCCTGCTGCTCGCAGCACTCGTTCTCCTCTATGTCCTGTGCCTCGTGCTGGCGCCGCCGGGCACGCTCGCCACGCTGCCGATGACGCAGCCTTTCCTGCCACCCTCGCCCAAGCATCTGTTGGGGACCGACGATTTGGGCCGCGACCTGCTCGAAGAGCTGGCGCAGGGCGGCCGCACCTCGCTGCTGGTCGCGGGCCTGACGACGGTGCTCGCCCTCGGTATCGGCTGCATCGTCGGGACGGCCGCGGGCCTCGGACCGCGCTGGCTCGACGAGCTGCTGATGCGCACGGCCGACATCGTGCTCAGCCTGCCAGCGCTCCTGTTCGCCATCCTGGTCGCCACCCTCTTCGGCGGCTCGGCCCTGAACCTCGCGCTGGTCCTGGGCCTGACGCGCTGGCCCGTCATCGCCCGGCTGGTGAGGGCCGAGACGCGGACGTTGCGAGGCGCGGACTTCGTGCGGGCCGCCGTCGCGGTCGGCACGCCCCCACTCTCCCTCGCGCTGCGTCACATCCTGCCGCACACCGCGCCGGCGGCGCTGTCCGCCGCAGGCATCGTATTCGGTGGCGCAATCCTGGCCGAAGCCGCGCTCGCTTTCGTCGGCCTCGGCGACCCGCATCTCACCAGCTGGGGTCATCTCATCGCCACCGGCTTCGCGTTCCTGACGCATGGCTGGTGGCTATGGACCTTCCCGACGCTGGCCCTGTGTGCAACCTCCGCCCTGGTCGCCTTATTGGCGGATACGAGCGATGGTCTTTCCCGATGAAGGAGAGGTCAGCGACTAGGACGCAACGACCTCAGAACTTCGCCTTCACGCCGAAGAAGGCCTGGAAGTACGGTGCCTGAAAGCCTTCCGGCTCCTCGTACACCTGGTTCAGCACGTTCTCGGCGCGCGCGAAGAGCTGGACGGACGGGATCACGTCCCACTGCGCGGTGATGCGCACCAGCGTATAGGGCGACGGGATCATCAGCGCGCCGGTGGTAGCGTTGATGTCGTAGCGGCTGTTGACCTGCAGCACGCCGATGCCGAACAGCGTGTTCTCCCACGGACGAAACTGGGCGCGAATGTTGAAGATGTCGCCCGGCCGGCGCACCAGCGGCACGTTGCCGTCGACATTACGGGCGATCGTCTGGGTATAGTCGAAGTACAGGTCGAACCACTTCACCGGGCTGATCTGGACGAAGGCCTCGAAGCCCTCGCTTTGCGCGTTGGCGACATTCTGCATCAGGGCGAAGGTCGGCGGCGCGCACTGGATGAGGTTCTGATAGGTGTTGAAGAAGTAGGTGACGCCCGCCTTCACCTTGCGATCGAACAGGTCCTGCTCGACACCGACCTCGTAGCCCCGGCTGTACTCGGGCTGAAGGTTGATGTTGCCGCCGCAGAACGGGCCGGGGCCGTAGAGTTCGAACAGCGACGGCGCCTTGAAGGCGGTGCCGTAGGACGCCTTGATCTTGGTGTCGGTCGGCGCCCACAGGTAGGACGCGCCGGCACGCCATGTGCCCACGGTGCCGAACGTGTCGTTGAGGTCGACGCGGCCGCCGACGTTGAGGTTGAATCCCTCGAACGGGTTGAGGCGCAACTGGCCATAGAGACCGGTCTGGGCCATCGTACCCCATGCCTGCGTGAACGGGGTGAACGTGCCGATCGTGTTGCTGTAGGCCCACTGCCGGTCGTAATCGACGCCGCCCACGACCTCGATCTGATCGCTGACCTTGATCAGGTTCTTGAAATCGGCCTGTAGGCGTCGGCCGTTGAACCAGCTGTCGGTGTTGAACGGAAACGGGTTCTGCGGGCTGGCATAGTCGAGGTCGTGCCGCGTGATGGTGCTGTAGTTGATGCCGACGACCGGCTTCCAGCGGCCGTCGAAGTAGTTGCCCTCGATCTCGCCGCGCGTGAAGAACTGCGAGGTGTAGCCGTTGGCCATCGGGTCTTCCTGGCCGACCTGGTCGTAGTTCAGCTTGGTGTCGATGTAGCGGGCGAAGAAGTTGAACTGCGTGTTGTCGCTGATCTCGTAGCCCAGGCGCGCCGCGAGGGTGATGTTGCGGTACGGATCGATGTCGACGAAGCCGCCGTTCGGCGTGAAGCGAGCCGGAACCGGCGTGTCGTTGGGGCTGAACGTGCCGGCAAAGGTCAGGTTGTAGTTGAACTTGCCCTCGCTGCCGCGCACGTAGGCGCCGCTGTTGCTCTGCAGCCGCGTGCCGAGTTCGGTAAAGGCCGCGCCGTTCAACTTGCCCTGGCCGGCCTTGGTGACGAGGTTGATGACGCCGCCGATCGCCTGGCTGCCGTACATCGTCGACATCGGGCCGCGCACGATCTCGATGCGGTCGAGGTTCTCGGTCAGCAGATGGGCGAAGTCCGGCGCACCGTTGGCGCTCGACGGATCATTCACGGTGATGCCGTCGACCAGCACCAGTACATGGTTGGAGTTCGAGCCGCGCACGAAGACCGAGGTCTGCGCGCCCGGTCCGCCGGACTGCTGAACGGAGACGCCGGGCACGGTCTTCAGCACCTCGCCCGCGGTGCGAAGCTGCCGGCGCTGCATCTCCTCCTGCATGACGACGGTGTAGCTTGACGTCACCTTGTCGGGATCGGTCGGAAAACGATCGGCGGTCACGACCGTGGTGGGCATCATGCCCGCCGGTTCGGTCTGGGCCATCGCCCCGGACGGAGCCAGAAGCGCGAAGAACAAAGCAGTACGACGAAACGGCGTCATCAGACGGTCCCCCAAAAGCAGCCACGCAAACAGCGCGTCACCGCTCGGTTGACCGTCCCGTTGGAACATCCCGTCCATCGGAAGAGCGACGCTATCGCCGGCAGGTCTTCTGGCTCGCGGATCGCCGCTCCTGCCCGCCTTCCCGAACCGAAGTTCAGTGGCTTGTTGGACAGTCGCTAACCGCTCACAGCTGCGGGTACAGCCGCCGATTTGTCCGGACGGACATCACGGCGTTCCCTCTTGGCCTCCTGTTAGGGAGGACCGGCAATGTCGCTATTATCTCTTCGCGCCTGTAGAACGTCAACGTTCTGCCGCAATTGGTCGCGGCACGCGCGGTCTACTCGTAAAGATAGCCGACCGGCGGACCGCCGATCCGCAGCGGACGCAGACATTGCGCGGTGATGATCTGGCCGGCGAGACCATCGATCTCGTCGCGCTGCGTCGGCGTCCATTTGCGCAGGTTGTCGATTCCCTTCAGCAGCCCGAGTCGCAGGATCTGCGTGTTCTCGCCGATGTCGACGAGGTCGAGAGCGCCCCCGCCTGCGGTCACCGTATCGCCGGTGGCAAGCTCGAGCAGCTTGCCCGCGCGATCCCTGAACGCCGCGGTCCCGCGAATGATGCGATGGACCACAACGTCGCCCTTCGCGAGATCGGCAACGGTGGCGCGAGCCGTTGGACTCTTCGGCAGAAGAGACTGGCCCTGCGGATCGGTCGCGATGATGTGCCCGACCGCGAGATGCCCGCTGGGGCTCTCGATCTCGAGGTCCCGCACATGGACCGGCGACGGCGACGTCACGGGACCGCCCGGCAGATCGTCGACCAGCTTGCGGTAGAGCGCACCCAGCGACAGCGGATCCTGATACCAGAAGCCCGCATCGATCGGACGGTCGTGCACCGGATGCCCCCAGGCCATGCGCGACGTGTCGGCCTCGACGATCTGGTCCGCCGGCACGACCGTGGGATTGGGAAATGTCGCGGGCTCGGTGATGAAGGCTTCGAGGAACTTGCCGGAGTAGCCCATGG
>JAKFVZ010000490.1 GCA_021732965.1 Reyranella sp. | reverse complement strand
TGTGCCGCGAACGGTGGTGCGTGTCGGCCTGTTCGTCGATCCCGACGATGCGCTGATCGATGCGCGAATCGCGACGGGCGCGATCGACATGCTGCAGCTTCACGGCGCCGAGACGCCGGAAAGGCTCGCGACGCTCAAGGCGCGTACCGGCAAGCCGGTGATGAAGGCCGTCAAGGTCGCGAGCCCGGACGATGTCGAGCGTGGCATCGCAGCCTATGCCGGCGTCGCCGATCGCCTGATGTTCGACGCGGCCGACGGCACGCTGCCGGGCGGCAACGCCAAGGCCTTCGACTGGACGTTCCTGTCGGGCCGCACCGTGCCGCTGCCGTGGTTCCTCGCCGGCGGGCTCACGCCGGCAAATGTCGCCGACGCCGTGCGCGTGACCGGCGCACCCGCCGTCGACGTTTCTTCTGGTGTGGAATCGAGCCGCGGTGTGAAATCCATCGAACTGATCCGCGCCTTCGTCGGTGCAGTAAAAGCGTTGTAAGGAGCAGGCGGCATGAAGATCGAAGAACGGCTGAAGGAACTGGGCATCGAACTGCCCCAGCCGACCACGCCGATGGGCAGCTACGTGAATGCCGTGCGCACCGGCAACCTGATCTACATGGCGGGCAAGGGCCCCGGCCTGCCGGGCAAGCCCCTGCCGGTGGGCAAGGTGGGACGCGACTTCTCGCTCGAACAGGCCAACCGCCTCGCGCGCGATACGGGCCTCAGCATCCTCGGTGCCCTCAAGGCCGAGCTGGGCGATCTCGATCGCGTGAAGCGCATCGTCAAGGTGCTGGGCATGGTCAACGCGACGTCGGAATACGGCAGCCATCCCGAGGTCATCAACGGCTGCTCGGATCTCTTCGTCGAGGTATTCGGCGACAAGGGCCGCCACGCCCGCTCGGCGGTTGGCATGGGTTCTCTGCCCCGCGGCATCCCGGTCGAGATCGAGGTGATCGTCGAGATCGAGGATGACGCGCCGCCGCCGCCGCGCGTTGCCGCCGTCAGGGCGCCCGCGAAGCCCAAGGCCGTTCCCAAGGCCAAGGCTGCTTCCAAGCCAAAGGCCGCCAAGAAGAAGAAAATCTAGGGCTTTTGACCGACCCCGGCCGTGGCTGCTAAGCCGGCCGCTCCCGACAGGAAGACCAATGCCCAGCGCACCCAACAGTTTCCGCACCGGCCCCGACGAGCGTGGGCATTTCGGCATTTTCGGCGGTCGCTACGTCGCCGAGACGCTGATGCCCCTGATCCTCGACCTGGAGAAGGCCTACAGCGAGGCCAAGGCGGATCCGCAGTTCCAGGGTGAGCTGAAGTATCTGCTGGCGCAGTATGCCGGCCGGCCGAGCCCGCTCTATTTCGCCAGGCGCCTGACGGAGAAGCTGGGCGGCGCGAAGATCTATCTGAAGCGCGACGAGCTGAACCACACCGGCAGCCACAAGATCAACAACGTGCTGGGCCAGGTGCTGCTCGCCAAGCGCATGGGCAAGACGCGCGTGATCGCCGAGACCGGCGCGGGCCAGCACGGTGTCGCGACGGCCACCGCCTGCGCGCTGTTCGACATCCCCTGCGTCGTGTTCATGGGCTCGGTCGACGTCGAGCGCCAGGCGCCGAACGTGGCGCGCATGAAGATGCTGGGCGCCGAGGTACGGCCGGTGACCGCCGGTGCCTCGACGCTGAAGGACGCGATGAACGAGGCGCTGCGCGACTGGGTCGCGACCTGCGAGAACACTTTCTACTGCATCGGCACGGTGGCCGGCCCGCATCCCTATCCGGCGATGGTCCGCGACTTCCAGTGCGTGATCGGCGAGGAAGTCCGCAAGCAGATGATGGAGGCCGAGGGTCGCCTGCCCGACACGCTGGTCGCCTGCATCGGCGGCGGCTCGAACGCCATGGGCCTGTTCCATCCCTTCCTCGACGATCCGGGCGTGCGCATCGTCGGCGTCGAGGCGGCGGGCCGTGGTCTCGACACGGAGGAGCATGCCGCGTCGCTGACCGGCGGCCGTCCGGGCGTGCTGCACGGCAACCGCACCTATCTGCTGCAGGACAAGGAAGGCCAGATCACCGAGGCGCATTCGATCTCGGCCGGTCTCGACTATCCGGGCATCGGGCCCGAGCATTCGTGGCTGAAGGAAATGGGTCGCGTCGAATACGTCTCGGCAACCGACGACGAGGCGGTCGAGGCGTTCCAGTTCCTGTGCAAGCTTGAGGGCATCATTCCCGCGCTTGAATCGTCCCATGGCCTGGCCCATGCGATGCGACTCGCACCGACCCTGCCGAAGGACAATCTGCTGGTGCTGAACCTCTCCGGCCGCGGCGACAAGGATGTCCCGCAGATCGCCGAACGCCTCGGGATAAAGATCTGAACATGAGCCGCCCAGAAAGCCGTATCACGAAGCGCTTCGCCCAGCTCAAGGCCGACAAGCGGGCCGGGCTCGTCACCTACATCACCGCCGGCGACCCCGACGCGGAGATCAGCTACCAGATCCTGAAGGGCCTGCCGGGCGCGGGCGCCGATCTGATCGAGCTCGGCATGCCTTTCACCGATCCGATGGCCGATGGCCCGTCGATCCAGCTCGCCGGCCAGCGCGCGCTCAAGGCCGGCATGACGGTCGAGAAGACGTTCGACATGGTCCGCCGCTTCCGCAAGGAAACCGGCGACAACGACACGCCCATCCTGCTGATGGGCTACTACAATCTCGTCTACCAGCGCGGGCCGGAGAAATTCTGCAAGGACGCGGCGGCCGCCGGTGTCGACGGCTTCATCCTGGTCGACCTGCCGCCGGAAGAGGCGGACGAGTTGAAGCCGCATGCTTCGGCAAACGGCCTCGATACGGTCCTGCTGACGGCACCGACCACCGATGACGCGCGGCTGCCGGCCGTCCTGAAGTTCGCCTCGGGTTTCGTCTACTTCGTCTCGGTGCTGGGCATCACCGGCACCAAGTCGGCGACGGAAGAAGCCGTGCGCACCCATGTCGAGCGCATCAAGCGCCACACCAAACTGCCGGTGGGCGTGGGCTTCGGCATCCGCACCCCCGAGCAGGCGGCGGCCGTCGCGCGCCATGCCGATGCCGCCGTCGTCGGCACCGCCATCATCGACCACGTCAAGGCGGGCCTCGACGACAAGGGCAGGGCCAAGCCCGAACTGGTGCCGGGCGTCTTCGCCTACATCAAGGCCCTCGTCGACGGCGTGCGCGGCGTTCGCAAGGCTTAGTTCTTGTCATCGCGAGCGGGGTAACCCCCGCTCTGGAGCGACGCGAAGGATCTCGCGCCAGCAACGGAGTGCTTCGATCGCTCCGTAAGGTCCTTCGCTGCGCTCAGGACGACATTAAACTCAATCCTCGAAATTGAGATCGGCCACGTAGGGGTTGGTCTTGCGTTCCCAGCCGAAGGTCGAGGTCTGGCCGTGGCCGGGGACGAAGGTGATGTCGTCGCCGAACGGCCACAGGCGGTGGCGGATCGAATCGAGGAGCTGATCGTGGTTGCCGCGCGGAAAATCGGTGCGGCCGATCGAGCCGCGGAACAGCACGTCGCCGACGAAGGCGACCTTCGCGGGCCTGTTCACGAACACGACATGACCGGGCGTGTGGCCGGGGCAGTGTACGACATCGAGCGTATTGTTGCCGAGGCTCACCGTCTCGCCGTGCGTCAGCCAGCGGTCGGGCACGAACGGCTTGTAGACCGGGAAATTGTACTTCTTGCCTGAGTCGGGCAGGCCCTCGATCAGGAACAGGTCATCCTCGTGCGGGCCCTCGATCTTCACGCCGTAATGCTCGGCCATGGTGCCGGCGGCCGAGGCGTGGTCGACATGGCCGTGGGTCAGCAGCACTTTCGTCACCTTGATGCCCTGCTGGTCGATCGCCTGTTTCAGCATGTCGAAGTCGCCGCCGGGATCCACGGCGGTCCCTTCCATGGTCTCATCGCACCAGACGATGGAGCAGTTCTGCTGGAACGGGGTGACGGGGGCGATCATGACCTTGAGCATCCCTCCGATCTAATGCCTCCCGCGGGCCGTTGGAAGGGCGTATGCTCCTGTCCCCTCCGGCTTCGATGGCAATGAACGTGCGTCTTCTGTTCTGCATTCTGGGCCTGTTCGCCCTGTCGCTGGCCTCTGCCCGGGCCCAGATCGCCACGGTCGCCTCGCCGACCGGACCGGTTCCCGCGGGTCCCTATGTCGTCGTCGACGTGGCGACCGGGGAGGCCCTGCTTGACCGCAATGCCGGCGCGCTGTGGTATCCGGCCTCGCTCACCAAGATCATGACGATCTACATCGTCTTCGAGGAATTGAAGGCCGGCCGCCTGCAACTCGCCGCGACGCTTCCCTTCTCGGAGAATGCGCGCAAGAAGCCCGCCTCCCATCTCGGCCTGGCGCCGGGCCAGGCCATCACGGTGGAGCAGGGCATCCAGGCGCTGGTCGCCCGCTCCGCGAACGATGTCGCGACCGCTTTCGGCGAGCAGATTTCCGGATCCGAGCCGGCCTTCGCCCAGCGCATGACCGAGACCGCTAAGCGTCTAGGCATGACGGCCACGACGTTCCGTAACGCCAACGGCTGGCCCGATCCGGGGCAGGTGACGACGGCGCGCGACATGGCCATCCTGGCGCTCGCGCTCATCAAGGACTTTCCCGAGTATTACGGCTACTTCCGTACCAAGGAGTTCATGCTGGGCAAGCAGCGCATCGGGCCGGGCGTGAAGTTCCTCGACCTCTATTCGCCCTATGCCGACGGCCTCAAGACCGGCTTCATCTGCGCCTCGGGCTTCAACATCGTGGGCAGCGCGGTGCGCGACGGCCGGCGGCTGGTCGCCGTCGCCTTCGGCTTCCGCCGCTCCGACCTGCGCGACGAGTTCCTGGTCCGGCTGTTCGACGAGGCCTATGCGCTCAAGACCGCCGGCAGCCGCCAGAAGATTTGGCAGCTGCGCAACGGCGAGGGTGGCCCGGCGACCGTGCTGCCCTACGGCGAATGCGGCACGATCCGCTACGACATGCCGGGCGATGCCGTCTGGCTGGGGACGTTCGGCGACTGGCGCAGCGCCAAGACCGCGTTCAATGCCGGACAGGCGAGACTCATGGCGATGGGCGTCGCTCAGGCCGGGAAGGAATGGATCCTGCCCGTCGCGTCGAACCAGGTGACGAAGCAGGCGGCCATCATCGCCGATCTGCAGCCGGAGGCGGCGCAGAAGCTCTGTGCAGAGTACCAGGCCCGGAAATCCTTCTGCGTCGTGAAGAAACCTTCGGACATGGCGGCCCCCTTCAGCGGGTTCTGGCGCTGACCTTGGCCCGTCCCCTCATTCGTGCGATACCGCGCCCATGAACTGGCTGACCAATTTCGTCCGGCCCAAGCTGCGTGCGCTGGTCGCGCGCAAGGAAACGCCGGACAATCTCTGGGTTAAGTGCCCCAAGTGCGAACAGATGCTGTTCACGCGCGACTGGGAAGCCAACCAGGAGGTCTGCAATCACTGCGGTCACCACATGCGGCTGCGGCCGTTGAAGCGGCTGCCGCACCTGTTCGACGAGGGCAAGTACGAGCTGCATCCGCTGCCGCGCGTGAATGCCGATCCGCTGAAGTTCCGCGACACCAAGCGCTACGACGCGCGCCTGAAGGAAGCCCAGGCCAAGGCCGAGGGCACGACCGACGCGCTGGTCGTGGCGAGCGGCCTGATGGGCAGCCGCCTCTCCATCGTGGCGCTGCTCGACTTCGGCTTCATGGGCGGCTCGATGGGCACGGCTGTGGGCGAGGGCCTCGTCATGGCGGCCGACCTCGCGGTCGCGCGCAAGGCGCCGCTGATCGTCTTCTCGGCCTCTGGCGGCGCACGCATGCAGGAAGGCATCCTCTCGCTGATGCAGCTCACCCGCACGACCATCGCGGTGCGCAAGGTCAAGGAAGCGGGGCTGCCCTACATCGTGGTGCTGACCGATCCGACCACCGGCGGAGTCTCGGCCTCGTTCGCCATGCTGGGCGACGTCCACATCGCCGAGCCCGACGCCATCATCGGCTTCGCCGGCCCGCGCGTGATCCAGGACACGATCCGGCAGGAACTGCCGCCGGGCTTCCAGCGCTCCGAGTACCTTCTCGAGCACGGCATGGTCGATGCCGTCGTGCATCGCCACAAGTTGCG
Source organism: Reyranella sp. (assembly GCA_021732965.1). Taxonomy (GTDB): domain Bacteria; phylum Pseudomonadota; class Alphaproteobacteria; order Reyranellales; family Reyranellaceae; genus Reyranella. The sequence continues at coordinate 882 of JAKFVZ010000490.1, read as the reverse complement.
CGAGACGCTGATTCGCATGGTCTCGCTGTTCATGGATCCGCTCGTCGTCGAAAACCGCCCTCTCGCGGTGAGCGCGCCGCGACCGTGAGGCGCTGACGTGACCGCGAACGACCCGATCGTCCAGCGCCTGATGAGCCACCATCCGAGGGTCATCACCCTCGGACTGGAGCGCATCGAGAGGCTGCTGAAGCGCCTGGGATCGCCGGAAAAGAAACTGCCGCCGCTGGTCCACGTCGCCGGCACCAACGGAAAGGGCTCGCTGGTCGCCTATCTGCGCGCCATGGCGGAGGCGGCAGGCTACCGCGTCCACGTCTATACCTCGCCGCATCTCGTGCGCTTCAACGAGCGCATCCGCATCGCCAGCGAGTTGATCGAGGACGACGTGCTCGACGAGCTGCTGACCGAGTGCGAGGAGGCCAACGGCGACACGCCGATCTCCTTCTTCTACATCACCACGGCGCTGGCGTTCCTGGCCTTCTCGCGCGTGCCGGCCGAACTCGGCATCATCGAGGTCGGCATGGGCGGCCGCTTCGACAGTACCAACGTGATCGAGCCCGTTCTGTCGGCCATCACGCCGATCGGTTACGACCATACGGGCTTTCTCGGCGACAAACTCGAAGGCATCGCCTGGGAGAAGGCCGGCATCCTGAAGCGCGCGACGCCTGCGGTGATCGGCCGTCAGCGCGAGGTCAGTGCGCAGGTCATCGAGACCGAGGCGGCGAAGCTCGCGGCGCCCCTGTTCCGCATGGGCCGCGAGTGGCAGGTGATCCCGCAGGAGGCGGGATTCCGCTACTAAAGCGATCTGCTTACGCTCGACCTGCCGGCGCCGGCGCTTATCGGCGCGCACCATATCGACAACGCCGCGACCGCGGTCGCCTGCAT
>JAKFVZ010000706.1 GCA_021732965.1 Reyranella sp. | reverse complement strand
GACGCGGTGAACATCTCCTGCAGCGCGAAGCCGACCGTCGCCGGCAGTCCCTGCCCGCCGAACTAGGGATCGCAGGTCACGGCTGTCCAGCCCGCCTCGGCGAACTGCTTGTAGGCTTCCTTGAAGCCCTTCGGCGTGCGCACGACGCCGTTCTCATAGTGGCAGCCTTCCTCGTCGCCGGTGCGGTTCAGCGGAAACAGCACGTTCTCGCAGAGCTTGGCGGCTTCCTCGACGATGGCGTGGATCGTGTCCGGCGTCGCATCCTCGTAGCCCGGCAGTTTGGCCAGCTTCGACACGTCGATGACTTCGTTCAGAACGAACTGGATGTCCTTGATCGGCGCCTTGTAGACGGCCATGCCTTCCTCCTCGGTCGAACTTTTCTAGTCGCTTTCGGGATCGACGCCGCGCTGCTTCAGCTCGGCGCTCACTTGTGCCTCGACTTCCCTGAACTCGCCGATGTGCTGGTCGAGGTCGGCGCGCTTGCGCTCTAGATCGGCGATGTGGAGCTGGCTGCGGCGCAGCAGCTCGCGCAGTTGCTGAACACCCGTGCGATCGACCTGGTAGAGGTCGAGCAGCTCGCGGATCTCGGCGAGCGAAAAACCCAGCCGCTTGCCCCGCAGGATCCAGCTCAGCCGCGTGCGGTCGCCCGCCGTGTAGAGGCGCATCGTGCCCTGACGGCGCGGCTTGATCAGCCCCTCGTCCTCGTAGAAGCGGATCGTGCGCGGCGTGATAGCGAACTCGCGCGACAATTCGGCAATGCTGTAGATGCGCTGCGGGTCGCGCGGCGCACCGCTGTTGGCCGAGGATGTTGCGGCGACGGGCATGATGGAGACGATGTAGTTGACGTTTACGTAAACGTCAAATGCCTTTACGTGTCGTCGAGTTACGTAAAGTCCCCGGCTTCCCGCCTACTCGATCGACACGGTCCGACGGATTTCCTCATTCTTGAAGCCGATCATCATCGGGCGCGAGAGGCCGGGCAGGGAGACGACGTCGTAGAGTTCGTTGACGACCCCCTCGAAGCGCAGCCAGTGCGCCACGTCACCGGTCCTCGTATCGATGACGTACACGCCGCAGCGCGGGCCGACCTTGGCAGCGGTCAGGCGCTCCTGCAGCGGCAGGCCGGCGAAGGTGCGGTTCTCGCGCGGCTCGGATAGGGCCACGAGCGCGTACGGCCCCACGAAGTCGAGCCCGCGCAGGTAGCCCGGACAGAAGGCCAGCGGCTCGAAACGGCCCGTGGCGAGATCAACCGTGCCGACCTCGCCCGCGCCCGAGTTCAGCACCCAGAGCCTGCCTTCGTGGAGGCGCGGCGAGTGCGGCATCGAGAGGCCGCGGCACACGACCTCTCCCGACGCGACATCGATCACGACACCACCGCCGCTGCGATGCTCGCGCCAGCCGTCGGCCACGTCGGTTTCCGCGACGCAGGTGACATAGGCCGGCCTGCCGTCGCGCATCGCGAGGCCATTCAGATGGCAGCGATCCTCCGGTGCGAGGCGCGAAACGAACGCCGGCTTCCACAGCGGCCTGAAGCTGTGCGTCTCGCTGGTGGTCGCCAGGCAGGAGAACAGGGTGTTCACGAAGACGAGTTCGTCATTGGTGCCGTAGGCGACGTCATGAACGTCGAGATCCGCCGTGTAGTTGGCGGTCTGCGGCACGAACAGCGCGTCGTAACCGGCCGCGCCCGGTGTGCCGCGGGCGGCATCGACGAAGCTGGTGATCTGGATCATCGATGCCACGGCCAGGCGCGACTCGCGGAAGGCCATGCCCATTGGCCGCTCGATCGTTCGCTCGAAGACCGACAGCCGGCCTGTCTGCTTGTTGCTCCCGATGAGGATGACCTTGCTGCTCTGGTAGGTCGAGATCGCGAGGCTGCTTGTGCTCTCCGCCAGCCAGCTCGCGAACTGGCGCGAGGCGGTGACTACGAAAGCCGGCTTTTCGGTTTCCGCGGTCCGCGGTTCCGTCGGCGCCGTGCCGGTTTCGCCCATCGTACTCATGATGACTGCTTGCTCCGTGCCCCGCCCGACCGTTCGCCGCGCTATTGAATTGACCAGTTCAAGGTGGCATGCCGAGTGGCAAGTAGACAACGATCCGCGCAGCCAGAAGGATAGCAAGATGGCCATCTACCAGCTCAACGACCGCGTGCCCGTGATTCCGGCTTCCTGCTACATCGCGGAAGGAGTCACCATCATCGGGTCGGTCGTCCTGGGCGAGCGCGTCAGCATCTGGCCCGGCGCGGTGCTGCGCGGCGACAACGAGCCTATCGTCATCGGCGACGACAGCAACATCCAGGAGCTGAGCGTCCTCCACACCGATCCCGGCGCGCCACTCACCATCGGCCGCTTTGTCACGGTCGGGCACCAGGTCATGCTGCATGGCTGCACGATCGGCGACGGCTCGCTGATCGGCATTCAGTCGGTCGTGCTCAACCGTTCGGTGATCGGCAAGGATTGCCTGGTCGGTGCCGGTTCCGTCGTCACCGAGGGCAAGAGCTTCCCCGACCGGTCGATGATCCTGGGCGCGCCGGCGAAGGTCGTGCGCGAGCTGAGCGAGGAGAACGCCTCGCGGCTCGCCATGAGCGCGGAGAGCTACGTGAAGCGCGGCCAGGACTACAAGACGAACCTGAAGCGCATCGGCTGACGCCGTGCTGGCCTCCCTCGACCATCTCGTCATCGGCGGCTCGGTTGCCGCCTACGAGACGCTGCTGGGGCGCAGCGCAACCGACGGTCGGCTGCGCACTGGCAATGTCGGGCTGCGCTTCGAGAATGGCGCGCCGGGCCTGCGCTCGATGGTTTTCGCTACGCCCGATCTCGACAAGGAAGCCGCGTTGCTCGAGCGCCGCGCGGTGGAAGTAACGCGCACCGACGAAGGTGTCGCCCTCACCGGCCACGGTGTTGCGATCGGTCTCTGCACGACGTGCAACGACGTTCCGTCTCCCCTCGCAACTACCGAGGCGGCTGCCGTCGCCAGCCTCGACCATGTCGTGGTGCGCACGCCCAACCCCGAGCGCGCCGTCGCCTTCTATGGCGGCCGCCTGGGTCTCGACCTGCGGCTCGACCGCAGCAATCCCAAGTGGGGCGCCCGCCTGCTGTTCTTCCGCTGCGGCGACCTCGTGATCGAGATCGCGCACGATCTCAAGAAAGGCGTCTCCGACGGGCCGGACCATCTCTGGGGCCTGTCCTGGCGCGTTCCCGACATCACGGCCGCCCAGGCGCGGCTTGCCAAAGCCGGCCTGGAAGTCTCCGAGCCGCGCGACGGACGCCGCCCCGGCAGCCAGGTCTGCACCGTCAAGAACGGCACCGAGGGCGTGCCGACGATCCTGATCGGCGGGGTCGGGCGCTGGTAGACTGCGGCATGCGCGCCCTCCTCGCGATCCTGCTCCTCGTCCTCGCCGGCGCCTGTACGCAAGCCCCTGCGTCGAAGCCGATCGTGCAGGCGAAGGACCTGCAGCCGCTCGGCCCCTGCCGCGCCGCCGCCTGGAAGCCCGAGGCGCCGCCGCCCACCGCCAGCGCCAAGACGTCGATGGTGCTGCTGGCGGTCGGCGAATGGGGCCGCTTCGGCAAGCAGGTCATCACCTACTCGGACAATGCGCCAGCGAAGACCGAACAGCTCGGCATCAAGGAACGGGAGGCGCCCCAACGCATCGCGGACTACTGGGCGTCCGTCGGCAACAAGTTGAGCGGGCTGAACGACGTGCCGTGGTCGGCGGCGTTCATTTCCTGGGACATCGAGAGCGCGGGCGTGCCGCGCGACCTCTTCTGCCCCGACCAGCGCCACACCATCTATGTGGAGAGGATGGTCGAGCGCGCCAAGAGCCCCGGCGCCGCCTTCATCCCGCATCCGCCGGCCGAGCGTGCGCCGCAGGTCGGGGACCTCATCTGCGCCTCGCGCGAAGGCAGCGGCACCACCTTGCAGAACCTCAACCGCGGCGCCGGCCATTGCGACATCGTGGTCGACGTCCGCCCAGGACAGGTCTTCGCCATCGGCGGCAACGTGGGTGACTCCGTCACACGCAGCGTCTTTCCACTGGACGGGAACGGGTTTTTGTCGCCCTTATCCGGCCAACCGTTCTTCACCGTCATCGAGAACAGGCTGCCCTGAAGGAAGGACCATGTCTTCGCTTTACGATTACATCATCGTCGGCGCCGGCTCGGCCGGTTGCGCTCTGGCCGCCCGCCTCGCCTGGGAGCGGCCCAAGCTGCGCATTCTGGTGCTGGAAGCCGGCGGTCCCGACAAGTCGTTCATGCTGAAGATGCCCGCCGGCTTCGCGTCGCTGGGCGAGAAGAACCCGTACAACTGGCACTACGAGACGACACCTCAGAAGCACTGCAACGACCGGCGCATGTACTGGCCGCGCGGTAAGACGCTGGGCGGATCCTCGGCTATCAACGCCATGCTCTACATCCGCGGCCACGCCTCGGACTACGACCACTGGCGCCAGCTCGGCAACGAGGGCTGGTCCTATGAGGACGTGCTGCCCTACTTCAGGAAGGCCGAAAACAACGAGCGCGGCGCGGATGCCTTCCACGGCACCGGCGGGCCGCTGAACGTCGCCGACCAGGTCGATCCCAACAAGCTGAACGAGGCGTTCCTCAAGGCCGCCGAGCAGGCCGGCCACAAGCGCAACACGGACTTCAACGGCGTCGAGCAGGACGGCGTCGGGATGTATCAGGTCACGCAGAAGAACAAGGAGCGCTGGAGCGCTGCGAGCGCCTACCTGCGTCCGGCGGTCGCCAACAGCGGCGCCCACTTGATCGTCGTCACCGGCGCGCTGGTCGAGCGCATCATCTTCGACGAGAACCGCGCCATGGGCGTTCGCTATACGCTGAACGGCCGCGACGAGGTCGCGCGCGTGACGCGCGAGATCATCCTGTGCGGCGGCGCCATCAACTCGCCGCAGCTCCTGATGCTGTCGGGCATCGGCCCGGCCGATCACCTGAAGTCGATCGGCATACGACCGATCCACGACCTGCCGGGCGTCGGCGGCAACCTCCAGGACCATCTCGACGCGGCGTTGCTGCAGTTCTGCAAGACGCGCGACACCTACGACCGGGCCAACAAGCTGGCCTCGCTCTACCAGTACGTCGTGAACAAGAAGGGCCCCGGCACGTCTCCGATCGCCGAATCGGGCGGCTTCCTGCGCACGCGCCCGGGCCTCGCCGCACCCGACATCCAGCTCCACTTCCTGCCCGTGCTGGTCCAGGACCATGGCCGCACGCGGCTGAACAAGGACGGCTACAGCCTGCACATCTGCACCTTGCGTCCCGAGAGCAAGGGCACGATCCGGCTGCGCAGCAAGGATCCCAAGGAACATCCGCTGATCGACCCGAACTATCTCAGCGAGCGCCAGGACCTCGACACGCTGATCGCCGGCGTGAAGATGGGTCGCGACATCCTCGCCCAGTCGGGCTTCGACCCCTACCGCGCCGACGAACTGGCGCCGGGTCCGGCCGCGAAGACCGACGCCGAGATCGAACAGTGGATCCGCGCGAAGTGCGAGACGATCTATCACCCGGTCGGATCCTGCAAGATGGGTCCGGCCAGCGATCCGATGGCGGTGGTCGACGACAAGCTGCTGGTGCACGGCGTCGAGGGGCTGCGCGTGGTGGATGCCTCGGTGATGCCGACGCTGATCGGCGGCAACACCAACGCCCCCAGCATGATGCTGGCCGAGCGCACCGCCGCGATCATGCACGCGGCGGGAATGACGAACTAGCCGCGCTTCTCCACGACGAGCAGCCACGGCCGGCCGGAGACGTTCATCAGCCGGCCGCGCGAGTCGACGGGAAAGAGACTCATCGCCACGCTGTCCTTAACGTTGCCGCCGATCGCGTGGACGTAGCCGCCGCGCACGTCGGTGACGATGTCGCAATGGGCCGCCGTGTTGTCGATGCGGCGATGAGCGGTGCGCGGGTCGGCGAAGCGCCAGGTCGCCCCGCCCGAGCCGGAGCAGACGAGATCACCGGGCTTGGGCGAGTACTCATTCGGCGCGTGCAGCAGGAACGGCGCGCCGCGCGAGGCGCGCTCGCGGTCATAAAGCGCCGAAAGATAGCTGCCGTGGCGGCCGTCGCGCGGGAACTGCGAGGCGCTGTAGCCCGACTGGACCATCACCCAGGTCACGAAGGCACCCGACCAGGGCTTGTCGGAGGTGCCGTTCCACTGAGGGCGCCCGCAGGCACCCCAGTATTCGCCCACCCGGCTCGAGAGCGGCTCGCTGCGCTCGGTCATGCCGTGACGGTTGGTGTATCCATTGGCCTGCCCGCCATAGACGACGGTGGCGCGACCGAATTTTGTCCATTCCTTCCAGGCCGTGTACGCGACCTTGTCGCTCGGCGGACGGTCGTCCGTGCCCGATCCCCCACCACCGCAGCCGGCGAGCGACAGGGCCAGAAGCAGGACGAAGAGAAGGGTTGCTGGCAGCCGCGCGTCCATCCTGGAGGTGGGACGATGCAGCGGCTGCCAGCAAACACGAAAGTCGACATCGAGGGGGTCGGACTTCATGCGTAACTTACAGTTTCAAAAATAAATAACTGTTATTATTGATTATTAAACTATCACGGATCGCGCCCGATGTCATCTCCTCAGAATTTAGATGAAGCTCCTCAGGATCTGGATGAAGTCCGGCGTCTAGAGCTCCTCGCCTTCAAGGGCTGGCCGGCCCTCGAAAGCCGGGACATCGGCGGATGGCGGCTGCGACTGTCCGGTGGATATACAAAAAGAGCAAATTCTATCAATGCTTTAGGATCACATTTCTCAACTGATATCGAAGCCCTGGAAGCGCCTTATCGCGAGCGGGGGCAAGTGCCGGCCTGGCGTTTGACGCCCCTTGCCCCACCGGAAGTGGCGCCCCTTCTAGCCGCCCGGGGCTACCGGGCCATCGAGCGCAGTCTCCTGCAGGTCTGTCCGCTGCACGACCGCTTCCCGGCCGATCCCGCCGTTGCGATCTCCCCGACGCCGAGCCCTGCCTGGATCGAGGCCTTCGCCACCCATAGCCCGGTGAAG
>JAKFVZ010000149.1 GCA_021732965.1 Reyranella sp. | reverse complement strand
CAAGGCGCTCGACGTGCGCTAGCGCTGCCCCAGCCTGCGCAAGATCGTCGTGTTCGACATGGAGGGACTTCGCACCTTCAGCGACCCGATGGTGGTCTCGCTCGACGAGTTCATGGCGTCGGGTCGCAACTACGGGCAGGGCAAGGATGCGCTGTTCGACGAACTGGTCGCCTCGCGCAAACCCGACGATCTCGCCATCCTGGTCTACACGTCCGGAACCACCGGCCCCCCCAAGGGCGCGATGCACAGCCATCGCAACGTCGTCTACACGATGCAGAACTGCATGCATCCCGAGCTTTCGCTCTCCTGGTACGAGGGCGACGAGCGGCTGGCCTTCCTGCCGCTCTGCCACGTCGCCGAGCGCATCGCGGGCAGCTACTACTCCGTGGCAACCGGCGTCTGCAGCAACTTCGCCGAAAGCCCGGAGACGGTGCCCGACAACATCCGCGAGGTGCAACCCACCCTGTTCGGCGCCGTGCCGCGGGTCTGGGAAAAATTCTACGCCGGCATCACGATCGCCCTGAAGGACGCCACGCCGCTGCAGCAGTGGGCGTACCGCCGCGCGATCTCGGCCGGCCTCGCCATCGCCGACGCCCGGCTGGCACGGCGAGAGCCGACCGCCTTCGAGAAGCTGCGATTCCAGGCCGCCTACTGGCTGGTGCTGAAGAACATCCGCCGCATGATCGGCCTCGATCGCTGCCGCTGGCTGTTCACCGGCGCCGCGCCGATCTCGCCCGAACTGATCCGCTGGTACCTGGCGCTCGGCCTCGACATGTACGAGGTCTACGGCCAGACGGAGAATTGCGGGCTCGCGACGGCGATGCCGGCCAACGGCATCAAGCTCGGCACGGTCGGCAAGTCGGTTCCCTACGGCCAGGTCGCGATCTCGCCCGTCGGCGAGATCCTGATCAAGGGCGACATGGTGTTCATGGGCTACCTGAACCAGCCCGCGAAGACCGCCGAGACGGTCGACAAGGACGGCTGGCTGCACACCGGCGACGTGGGCCAGATCGACGAGGAAGGCTACGTCAAGATCACCGACCGGATGAAGGACATCATCATCACGGCGGGCGGCAAGAACATCACGCCATCGGAGATCGAGAACCAGCTCAAGGCCTCGCCCTACATCAGCGACGCGGTCGTGATCGGTGACAAGCGAGCCTACCTCACCTGCCTGGTGATGATCGAGCGCGAGACGGTCGAGAAGTTCGCCCAGGATCTCGACGTGCCCTTCACCAACTACACCAGCCTGTGCCGCTCCAAGGAAGTGCAGGACCTGATCTGGGCGGAGATCGAGCGGGTCAACGCCAACTTCGCCCGCGTCGAGACGATCAAGCGCTTCTTCCTGATCGAGCAGCAGCTAACCCCGGAAGACGAGGAGCTGACGCCGACGATGAAGCTCAAGCGGTCGTTCGTGAACACCAAGTACAAGGAGCAGATCGACGCGATGTACCGTCCCCAGGCGGCCTGAGCCGGGACGAACCAGGTTCAAGAGAGTTTCGTAAAGCGTAGTGGAGGAAAGAAGTAGTTATGCGTTCGCTTAGCGTAAGTGCCGCCCTGTTGGGCGGCGTGTTCGGTCTCGCCGCCCTGCCGGCGGCGGCACAGCAGACCAAGGTCACCAACCAGGGCATCACGCCCACCGAGATCGTCCTCGGCACCCATCAGGACCTCTCCGGCCCGATCAAATCCTGGGGCGTCCCCGTCACCAACGGCATGAAGATGGCCGTCGACGAGGTCAACGCGGCGGGCGGCATCAACGGCCGCAAGCTGAAGCTGATCGTCGAGGATGTCGGCTACGACCCGAAGCGGGCCGTGCTCGCGACGCAAAAGCTTGTCGAGAAGGACAAGATCTTCGCCATGCTGGCGCCCCTGGGTTCGCCCACGGTGCTCGCCGCGCAGGACATCCTGCTCGAGGCCGGGATCCCGCAGCTCTTCCCGGTCACCTCGGCCGAGTTCACCTACAAGATGGACCCGAAGAACCCGCAGGACCGGCTGAAGTTCAACAATGTCCCGCCCTACACCGAGAGCGTGCGCGCCGGCGCCCGCCACCTGATTCAGGAGAAGGGTAGCAAGAAGCCCTGCGTGATCTACCAGGATGACGAGTTCGGCAAGAACGTGCTGGACGGCTTCAACCAGGCCGTCGCCGACACGAAGCTGACCGCCGCCTCGGTCACGAGCTACAAGCGCGGGGCCTCGGATTTCTCCTCCCAGGTCGCCAAGATGAAGTCGGACGGCTGCGACCTCGTCGTGCTGGGCACTATCGTGCGCGAGACCGTCGGCGTCATGGCCGAAGGGCGCAAGATCGGCTTCGCACCGGTCTACTTCGGCAGCACCGCGGCCAACGTGGTCGAGGTGCCGGCGCTGGGCAAGGAAGTGACCGAGGGCTTCTACGCCGTGGGCGGCATGGAGATCCCCTACCGCGACACCTCGACGGGCAAGGCCAAGGAGTGGGCCGAAGCCTACTACAAGCTCTACAACATGGAGCCGAACACCCAGTCGGCCCTTGGCTACAACGAGGTCATGACCTTCGCCCATTACGCCAGGCTGGCGGGCAAGGACCTGACCGGAGCGAAGTTCCTGGCGGCCATGGAGTCGGGCGACGTCTTTCAGGACATCTTCAACTCGCCGCCGGTGAAGTTCTCGCCGACCGAGCACCTGTCGGCCACCGTGTACCTGCTCCAGCAGGTGAAGAACGGCCGCTGGGTCGTGCTGAAGCGCGACCTCAAGAACTGAGCGCGACACCTCGACGGCAAAGGCCCGGGCATGTCCCGGGCCTTTTTCTTTTGCAGCCCGGAATCGTTCGTTTCGCCGTGCATAACTGCTGCGAAACTGCTCTAATTACGCACAAGTCGCGCAAAGCGACGACGGACCGGGTCGTGTGCGCCACCCGCCGAAAAGACAAAGAGCGCAGCAGTGGAGGAAACGGAACATGCATTTCAAGGCATTCGCGGTGACGCTTGCCTGCACGACAACGCTGGCAGTATTGCCCGCCGTCGCGCAGACCAAGGTCACCAATCAGGGCGTCACCAGCACCGAGATCGTGTTGGGCACCCATCAGGACCTCTCAGGTCCGATCAAGGTATGGGGCGTCCCCGTCCTCAACGGCATGCAGCTCGCCGTTGAAGAGGTCAACGCCAAGGGCGGCATCCACGGGCGCAAGCTCCGCCTCGTCGCCGAGGACAGTCAGTACGACCCGAAGAAGGCGGTGCTGGCGAGCCAGAAGATGGTCGAGAAGGACAAGGTGTTCGCCATGGTGGGCCCGATGGGCTCGCCGACCGTTCTCGCCTCGCAGGATGTCCTGTTCGATGCCGGCGTCCCGCAGCTGTTCCCGCTGACGGCGGCGGAATTCACCTTCAAGTTCGATCCGAAGAAGCCGCAGGAGCGCCTGAAGTTCAACAACCTGCTGCCCTACGTCGAGAGCACGCGGGCAGCAGTGAAGTACATGATCGAATGGAAGAAGCCCAAGGCGGCTTGCATCATGTACCAGGACGACGAATACGGAAAGAACGTGTTCGACGGCTTCACCCAGCAGCTCGAAGCCATGAAGCTTAAGCCCGCGTCGGTCACGACCTACAAGCGCGGCGCCTCCGACTTCAGCGCCCAGGCGGCGAAGATGAAGTCCGACGGATGCGACCTCGTGTTGATGGGTACCGTCATTCGCGAGACGATCGGCCTGATGGCAGAGGCCAAGAAGATCGGCTTCGCGCCGGTCTGGCTCGGCGCGACGCCGGTCAACGTGCTCGAAATCCCCGCGCTCGGAAAGGAACTGGTCGAGGGCCTGTACGCCGCAGCGGGCTTCGTCATTCCCTACCGCGACACCTCGACAGGGGCCGTCAAGGAATGGTGCGAGGCCTATTTCAAGAAGTTCAATGTCGAGCCGAACAGCCAGGCCGTCATCGGCTACAACACGGTCATGACCTTTGCTCACTACGCACAGGTCGCCGGCAAGGACCTCACGGGCCAGAAGTTGCTCGATGCGATGGAGTCCGGGAGTGTCTACCAGGACATCTTCGGCTCACCGCCGACCAAGTTCTCCAAGACCAATCACCTGGCAACGACGATCACCCAGATCCAGGAGGTCAAGAACGGCCGCTGGGTGCTGGTGAAGGGCGACCTGCTCTTCTAGGTCGCCTGCGAGCCTGAAAAGATGAGCCCGCGCGGTCGACCGCGCGGGCTTTTTCTTTGGCGCTCCCGGATCAGACCGGCGGGACCGGCACCTTGTTGCGGCGGAGTTCCTGCTGCAGCACCGGGATGGCGGCGCCGGTCTGGCCCTCGTGGCACTGGGCGATCGCCAGGCGGGCGTTGATGTCGGCGTTGGTGTTGTCGTCGTCGCCCGCGCTGTCGCCCAGCCCGCTGGCGACATACTCGCCGTAGGCCCAGCTGAGCTTGCTGCAGTACGCCGTTGCCTGGGCCGCCGTCATGCCGGGTGGCGGGCCGCTGGCCGTCTGTGTGCAGGCCGCCACCAGCAGCGGCAGGACAGCGAGCCCGGCAACGCGGGCCAGCGAGCGCGAAATGATGATCATGGCGCCGGCACCTCTACTTTGTTGTCGCGCAGCTCGCGCTGCAGCACCGGAATGCCGGCGGCGGTGTTGCCGTCCTGGCATTGCGCGATCGCCACGCGGGCATCGATGTCGGATTGCCCGCCCCCACGGCCGACGCCGCCCATCGAAGTGCTGACTCCCGCGACGTACTCGCTGTAGACCGTGGTGAGCTTCGTGCAATAGGCCGCCCCCTGGGCCGCCGTCATGCCAGGCGGCGGTCCGCCCGCCGTCTGCGTGCATGCCGCCAGCACGAGCGGCGCCGCCATCAGTCCAAGAACGTGCGTCAACTTCGCCATGCGATCCTCCTGACGATACGCTAACGCAGCCCGCGGTTAGCCGCTATGGTCGCCTCGACATGAGCGATGAACTTTCCGGGAGGGTGGCGGTCGTCACCGGCGGCGCGTCGGGTATCGGCGCTGCATCGGCGACCCTGCTTGCGGCGGCCGGCGCCGTGGTGATCGTGGCCGATCTGGCCGAGGGTTCGAAGGAGGCGTCCGCAGGCCGCTTCATGATGCACGACGTTGCATCCGAGGAGTCCTGGCAGTCTCTGCTTGCAGACGTCCTGCAGCACGAAGGCAGGCTCGACATCATGGTCAACAATGCCGGCATCTCCGGTGGTCCGGCCAACCCGGAGAACACCACCGTCGAGAACTGGCAGAAGGTCCAGGCGATCAATTCCGAAGGCGTGTTCCTCGGCTGCAAGTACGCCATCCAGGGCATGAAGCATCTCGGCGCCGGCAAGGCCGCGTCAGGCGGCTCGATCGTCAACATCTCCTCGATCGCCGGCCTGGTCGGCGGCGCCGGCCCCACCGCCTACACCGCCAGCAAGGGTGCGGTGCGGCTGTTGAGCAAGAGCGTGGCTCTCTATTGCGCGGAGCAGAAGTACGGCATCCGCTGCAATTCGGTGCATCCGGGCGGCGTCGACACCGCGATCTTCAATCCGCTGTGGCAGGCGGTCGGCCGCGAGCAGGGCAAGGCCTTCCTGGGATCGCGCCATCCGATCGGCCGGATGGCCGAGCCGCAGGACCTGGGCGAGCTGGTGCTTTGGCTGGCCTCGGACCGTTCTTCCTTCGTCACCGGCGCGGAGTTCACTTCGGACGGCGGCGTGACCGCCGGACTGCAGAGGAGGTCGCTCCTTGCCCCGTCTTGAGAACAAGGTCGTGCTGCTGAGCGGCGGTGCATCGGGCATCGGTGCGGCGACCGCGCGCATGGTGGTCCGCGAGGGCGGCAACGCGGTGCTGGCCGATCGCGATGAGACCAGGGGCCTGGCGCTGGCCGCCTAGCTTGGCGCGGCCGCGCACTTCGTGCCGCTCGACGTCGTGCAAGAAGAGAGCTGGCAGGCGGCCGTTGCCGCCACCGTCGAAAAATTCGGCGCACTGCACGGGCTGCTCAACGCCGCCGGCGTCGGCGTGCGCAACTCGATCGAGGACTGCACGCTGGCGGAATACCGCCGCGTCAACGACATCAACTCGCTGGGCACGTTCCTCGGCTGCAAGCACGCCATTCCGGCGATGAAGGCGGCGGGCGGCGGCTCGATCGTCAACATCTCCTCGGTGCTGGGCCTGCGCGGCGCCTCCTACGCCATGGCCTACTGCGCTTCCAAGGGCGCGGTGCGCACGCTCAGCAAGAACATCGCGCTCCACTGTGCGCAGCAGAAGTACAACATCCGCTGCAATTCGGTGCATCCGGGCTACATCGACACGCCGATGATCGCGCCGCGGCTCGACGGCAACGTGGGCAACATGACCGGCCGCCAGGCGCTCGAAGACCTCCACCCGCTCGGCCGCCTCGGCCAGGCCGACGAGGTCGCGCACATGATCCTGTTCCTGCTCTCGGACGAGTCGACGTTTTCGACGGGGTCCGAGTTCGTGTGCGACGGTGGGCTGACGGCGTAAATCTTGTCATCCTGAGCGCAGCGAAGGATCTCACATTAGCAACAGGGTCCTTCGGTCGCTGCGCAAGGTCCTTCGCTGCGCTCAGGACGACAGATACCTAGCTCTTCATCCCCGTGATCGAGCCCGAGATGGCACGCGGGTCGCGTTTGGGCCAACGGCCGGCTTCGACCTGCACGATGAAATCGCCGACGATGCGATTGAACTGGTCGGGATCCTCGAGATTGATCGTGTGGCCGCAGTTCGGCATCACCGCCAGCGCCGCCGACGGGATCTCCCGCTTCATCAGCATCGACGGCGCGAGGCAGGGCCAGTCCTCGTCCCCGGTCAAGACCAGCGTCGGCACCGTCATCTCACGCATCTTGTCGACCAGGTCGTAGAGCGAGGGCCGCTCGCCCTGGCAACCGAGCTGGGTGTTGGCCGAGCCCAGCGCCGAATGCTCACCGAGCTCCTTCTTGAATTGGGCAAAGCCGCGCGGATCCTTGTTCTCGAACTGAACGCGTGTCGGGCCGTAGGCGTATTTTTCCGCGAAGGCGGCCATGCCCTCTTCCAGCAGCGATCTGGCGACGATGCCGACCTCGGCCTT